>JAQVUB010000097.1 GCA_028699735.1 Lentisphaeria bacterium
TCCGGTGTTTTGACCAGAGTGTCGGGCCTTTTTGCCCGGCGCGCATTCAATATTGACAGTCTCTCAGTCGGGGTCACCGATGACCCGCATGTTTCCAGGATTACCATCACCGCCAAGGGTGATGACTACGTGAAAAACCAGATCGTCCGGCAGCTGGAAAAACTGCATGATGTCAAGATCGTGGAGATGATGCCGCCGAACAAGACAGTCATGCGGGAGCTGGTGCTGATCAAGTTGAATATTGCTCAGAAATCGCGTGCCGGCCTGATGGAGGCGGTGGCGGTTTTCCGGGCTAAGGTGGTGGATTTGAACAATGATTCGGTGACGCTGGAGATCACCGGGGAGCGTTCAAAATGTGATGCGTTTGTCGAGTATTTGCGGCCCTTCGGGATTGCGGAGTTGTGCCGCACCGGGCTGACCGCAATTACCCGCGGGCGCAGTACTCTGTCGATGGATTCCGACTCTGCGAAGCAGAAATAACGGAAATTAACAAGAAGAAAAGGAGCAAGTATCATGGCGAAGATTTACTACGAAACAGACTGCAACCAGGCGCTTCTGAAGGGAAAGAAAGTAGCCGTTATCGGTTATGGCAGCCAGGGGCATGCCCATTCTCTGAACCTGCGTGACAGTGGCGTAGACGTCACCGTCGGACTCTACGAAGGTTCTCCTTCCAAGGAAAAAGCGAAAGCGCGCGGTCTGAAAGTTGCCAATACCGGCGAAGCCGTGAAAGCAGCTGATATCATCATGATTCTGGTCAATGACGAAAAACAGGCTGCCCTGTATCGCAGTGAAATCGAACCAAACCTGGCTCCCGGCAAAACCCTGGCTTTTGCGCATGGATTCAACATTCACTTCGGGCAGATTCGCACGCCAAAGGACATTGACGTGATCATGGTCGCCCCGAAAGGCCCTGGTCACACCGTTCGCAGCGAATTTGAAGAGGGCAAGGGTGTTCCCTGCCTGGTAGCTGTACAGCAGGATGCCAGCGGCAAAGCCAAAGAGACTGCACTTGCTTATGCAGCAGCCATCGGCGGCGCCCGTGCCGGCGTGCTGGAAACCACCTTCAAGGAAGAAACCGAAACCGATCTGTTCGGCGAACAGGCCGTACTCTGCGGCGGTGTCACTGCTCTGATGAAAGCCGGTTTTGAGACCCTGGTAGAAGCCGGCTATCAGCCCGAAAGTGCCTATTTCGAATGCCTGCATGAAATGAAGCTGATCATTGACCTGGTCGTCCAGGGCGGCATCTCCTTCATGCGCTATTCAATCAGCGACACTGCAGAATACGGCGACTATTCAGTCGGCAAGCGCATTATCAATGACTCCGTCAAAGCAGAAATGCGCAAAGTCCTCTCAGAAATTCAGGATGGGACTTTTGCCCGCAACTGGATCCTCGAAAATCAGGCCAACCGCCCGCATTTCAATGCCATGCGTCGTATCGAAAAAGAACACCTTATCGAAAAAACCGGCGATGAACTGCGCTCCAGAATGACCTGGAAAAAGAAAGAATACAAGGAATAACAGACAGGCCGTGGCGCAACCGGCTCGGTTGCGATTGTAACGTGGCTCAACTGTTCGCAACCGGGCCGGTTGCGCCACTTTTTAAAGGAAGCACAATGAATTCAGATCACGTAAAAAAAGGCATTGAGCGCGCTCCGCACCGTTCGCTGATGAAAGCGACCGGGTTGACCCAGAAGGAAATTGAGCGTCCGCTGATTGGTATAGTCAATTCCTTCAATGAAATCGTTCCGGGGCATGTGCATCTTCAGGAGATAGCCCGTGCAGTAAAATATGGCGTTCTCAGTGCCGGCGGCACCCCGATGGAATTTAATACCATTGGGGTTTGTGACGGCATCGCCATGGGGCACAGCGGCATGAAATACTCCTTGTGCACCCGTGAGCTGATTGCCGACAGTGTCGAATGCATGGTACGCGCACACCGTTTTGACGGGCTGGTCTTCATCCCCAACTGTGATAAAATCGTTCCCGGCATGATCATGGCGGCGGCTCGGCTAAATCTGCCCTCGATCTTTGTCAGTGGCGGAGCGATGCTGTCGCTCGAAGCCGAGGATGGCAGTCGCTGTCTGGATCTGAACAGTGTTTTTGAAGGAATAGGTGCTTACAAGGCAGGAAAGATGGGGGAAGCGGAACTGGCTGCACTGGAAGAGAGTGCCTGTCCGAGCTGCGGATCCTGTTCCGGAATGTTCACCGCCAATTCGATGAACTGCTTGACCGAAGCAGTCGGCCTGGCACTCGAAGGCAATGGTTCCATTCCGGCGGTTTTTGCAGCACGCACTCGTCTGGCCAAAGAGGCCGGCATGAAAGTCATGGAACTGGTGCAGCGCGATCTGAAAGTGCTCGATATTTTGACGCCGGCGGCGATCCGCAACGCGCTGGCCGTCGACATGGCGCTGGGCTGCTCGACCAATACGGTGCTGCATCTGGCCGCTATCGCCCATGAAGCAAAAATTCCCTTCTCGTTGGAACTGGTCAATGAAATCAGTGCAAAGACCCCGAATCTGTGCCGTTTGGCACCTGCCGGCAAACACCACATGCAGGATCTGTATGCCGACGGCGGCGTCTATGGCGTCATGAAAGAACTGACCAAAGTCGGTCTGCTGGACACCTCGCTGATCACCGCCTCCGGCAAAACCGTCGGTGAGAATCTGGCCAAAGCCGGACGCAAAGGGCGTGATGTCATTGCAGCCATTGAAAAGCCCCGTTCTGCGGTTGGCGGGCTGGCAGTCCTGTTTGGCAATCTGGCACCCAATGGTGCCATCGTCAAAAAGAGTGCGGTCGCGGAAAACATGTTGCAGTATGAAGGGACTGCACGCGTATTTGACGGCGAAGAAGCCGCTATTGAAGCGATTTATCAGCAGAAGATCAAGGCCGGCGACGTGGTGGTCATCCGCTACGAAGGTCCCTGCGGCGGCCCCGGAATGCGCGAAATGCTCGGACCGACTTCGGCGATCGCCGGCATGGGACTGGACAGCTCCGTAGCTCTGCTGACCGACGGGCGGTTCTCCGGAGCAACCCGTGGCGCTGCCATCGGGCACATCTCCCCGGAAGCACAGGCCGGAGGAACCATCGCCTATGTCAAAGAGGGCGACCGCATCGCCATCAATATCAGCAAGGGCACGCTGGATGTCCTGCTCTCCGATGAAGAACTGGCTCTACGTCGTCAAAACATGCCGCTTCGCCAACAGGAAAACCTTAGCGGCTACCTTAAACGCTATGCGCAGTCCGTCACCTCCGCAGACCGCGGAGCGGCTTTCAAGGACTGAAGACATCCCTGAGGTAATGACTGGTAAAGATGGAATTCTTTTTGAACAACGAAAAGCACGAAACGCCCCGAAAAAAATTCATGGGAAGCGGCTTTGACTGCTTTCCATGCGTCGTACTTCCCATGAATTTTTTTCGGGACGTTAGTGTCTTTCGTTGTAAAAAACCACTGCCACCCAGGTTCATCTGACGTATTACATTTCTGACGATAGAAGCAAGACAAAAGACGAGAAGATTCGGAGAAAGAGACGATGAGAACGATTAAAATATTTGACACGACTTTGCGCGATGGCGAACAGGCTCCCGGCTGCAGCATGCATCTGAAGGAAAAAATTGAAATCGCACTGGCCCTGGAACGCCTGCGCGTCGACGTCATTGAAGCGGGTTTTGCCATCGCCTCCAAAGGGGATTTTGAATCCATTCAGAAAATCTGTGAAGTCGTTAAAGATAGCACGGTATGCAGTCTGGCGCGTGCGGTGCCCAAGGACATCGATGCGGCTTATGAGGCCTTGCGCGGTGCCAAGCATGCGCGCATTCACACCTTTCTGGCTACTTCCCCAATCCACATGGAGTATAAGCTGAAGATGTCGCCGGAAAAGGTGCTGACGACCATCGGTGACATGGTGCGCTATGCAAAGAAATATCTGCCGGACATCGAGTTTTCGGCGGAGGATGCCATGCGCAGCGACAAGGAATTTCTGGCTCGTGCGCTGGAAGCCGCGATTGCTGCCGGAGCAACGACAGTGAATGTGCCGGATACGGTTGGCTACACGACTCCGACAGAGATGGTAGCGATGCTGAAGTATCTGGCCGATCATGTCAAGGGCATCGAGAATGTGACGGTATCGGTGCATTGTCACAATGATCTGGGCCTGGGTGTGGCCAACTCGCTGGCGGCAGTGACTGCCGGCGCCGGACAGATTGAATGCACCATCAATGGCCTGGGCGAACGCGCCGGAAATGCCGCCATGGAAGAAATCGTCATGGGTCTGCATACTCGCAAAGCCTTCTACGCTTGCGAAACCAACATCGACACGACGCAGATCTACCGCTCCAGCCGCTTGGTCTACAATCTGCTGGGGCTGCCGCCGCCAATCAACAAGGCGATCGTCGGTGCCAATGCCTTCGCCCACGAAGCGGGCATCCATCAGCATGGCGTCCTGGCTAACCGGGAAACTTATGAAATCATGACCCCGCAATCGATCGGGCTGCAGCAGAATGAGATGGTTTTCGGCAAGCACAGCGGGCGCCATGCGGTTGAAAAGCGCCTGAATGAGCTGGGTTATCAGTTGAGCAAAGAAGAAGTTGATGATCTGTTTGAGCGCTTCAAGCAGCTGGCTGACAAAAAGAAAACGATCAATGATCATGATCTCGAGGCTTTGGCCGGACGTAAGATCGTCGAAACGGCCAATGGTTTCAAACTGGACCGTTTTACCGTAAGTTGCGGCAATTACGTGACCTCGAGTGCGGTTGTGCGCCTGAACAATGAAGACAAAATGCTCGAGGAGGTAGCAATAGGCGATGGTCCCATCGACGCCGCCTACAATGCGATTGATAAGATGATTCCGGCTCCGCCGCATATCCTCGAAGACTACTCGATCTTTTCCGTGACGGAAGGCAATGACGCTCTCGGTGAAGTCATCGTCAAGATCAAGGCCGGGGACAAATCGGTGATCGGCAGGGGTCTGTCAACGGATATCATCGAAGCGAGTATCATGGCATACATCAATGGCCTCAACCGGCTGTTATGAGGAAATAATGAAAAAATTGCACATACTGGACAGCACCCTGCGCGACGGGGCGCAAAGCGAGGGCATCTCCTTCTCTGTATCGGACAAGCTCCATATCATCCAGGCTTTGGATGATATCGGAGTGTCGTATATCGAAGCGGGCAACCCGGGCTCGAATCCCAAGGATATCGAATTTTTCAACCGGGCCGCTGAAATCCCGCTGAAGAATGCCAAGCTGTGCGCCTTTGGCAGCACACGCCGCAAAAATCTGAAGGTGGAGGACGACGACAATGTGCTTTCATTGCTGAAAGCCAATACCGGAACCATTGTCATCTTCGGCAAAAGCTGGGACTTGCATATCCGGGAAATCCTCAAGACAACCAATGAAAACAACCTGGAGCTGGTTTTTGACACGGTCGAATTCTTCAAAAAACAAGGCAAGGAACTGATTTTTGACGCAGAGCATTTTTTCGATGGCTACAAGAGCAATGCGGCCTGCGCGATCGAGGTACTCAAGGCCGCCGACAAGGCCGGTGCGGATTCGCTTTGCCTCTGCGATACCAATGGCGGTTGCAGCCCGGATGAAATCTTCCGGATCACCCAGGAAATGGTACAGCTTTTTCCCGGTCGTCAGATTGGCATCCACTGCCACAATGACACAGGTTGTGCGGTCGCCAATTCAATGCTGGCAGTTACTGCGGGTGCGACGCAGGTGCAGGGGACTTTCATCGGTATCGGAGAGCGCTGTGGCAATGCAGATTTAAGCGTGATCATCCCAAACCTGCAGCTGAAGCAGGGCTATCCGTGCATCAACAGCGATCTGGCCAACCTTTCCGAAGCCGTCTACGCGATCTCGGAAATCTCCAATATGCCGGTGCCGGGGAACAAGCCTTATGTCGGCCTCAGCGCTTTTGCGCACAAAGGCGGTATGCACATCGACGGAGTCAGCAAGTGCGCGCACTCTTTCGAGCATGTCAATCCCGAAGCGGTTGGCAACAAACGGCGCTTTCTGATGAGCGAAGTGTCCGGACGCACCACCGTACTGGCCAAACTCGGCGGTATCGCACCGGACCTGACCAAGGATTCTCCGGAAACGGCAGCGATTGTGCAGCGTCTCAAGGAAATGGAGCATGAAGGCTACCAGTTTGAATCCGCGGATGCGAGTTTTGAACTGATGGTGTTGAATGTGCTGGGACGCTACCAGCCGCATTTCAAGCTGATCATGTACAAGACCAGCGGTGAATACCCCAGCCCCAACGGCGAAATGAGCGCATACGCGATGCTGACCATCGAAGTCGACGGAAAAACCGAAACGGCGGCCTCCCTCGGCAACGGCCCGGTCAACGCACTCGATCTGGCTCTGCGAAAAGCCCTGATCGTCTTCTTCCCGGAAGTCGGTAAAGTTCACCTGACAGACTATAAGGTGCGCGTACTTACCGCAGAACAGGCCTCCGCCGCCAAAGTCCGGGTGCTTATCGAAAGCACCGACGGCGAAACCACCTGGACCACCGTCGGAGTCTCTTCCGACATCATCCAGGCCAGCTGGCTCGCACTCGTCGATTCCATCGAGTACATCCTCAAATAGATTTTTTTAACAACGAAAAGACACGAAAAGGCACGAATTTTTTTTTAAGGTTGTTGCTTTGCCGGATGTGATTGCTCGCAAGTTCGCCGTCTTCTTTGTTACATGTCTGGCGAGCAGGAAGAAGGGGAGCATGTTAAAGCCTGCCCCCTGCCCCCTGCCCCCTGCCCCCTAATAAGATTGGAGTTTACTAATGCAAATGACCATGTCCCAGAAGATTCTGGCGGCCCATTCGGGTCAGGAATCCGTACGTCCGGGCGAGTTGATCATGGCTGGCCTGGATTTGGTTCTCGCCAATGATATTACCGCACCGGTAGCGATCAATGAATACCGCAAGGCTGGCGCCGGGTGTGTATTTGACTGTCAGAAAATTGCTTTGGTGATGGATCACTTCACGCCGAACAAGGATATCAAGGCAGCCGAGCAGACCAAACTGGTGCGTGATTTTGCCGACGAGAAAAAAATTGAGAATTTCTTTGATGTCGGCGAAGTCGGTGTCGAGCACGCTTTGCTTCCGGAAAAGGGTTTGGTTGTGGCCGGTGATCTGGTCATTGGTGCGGACAGCCATACCTGCACCTATGGCGCTTTAGGCGCGTTTTCGACCGGTGTGGGTTCCACGGACATGGCCGTTGGCATGGCCTCCGGCAAAGCCTGGTTTAAAGTTCCCAGTGCGATGAAATTCAATGTGCATGGCCGTTTGTCTAAATGGGTCAGCGGCAAAGATGTTATCCTGCATATTATCGGTAAAATCGGAGTCGATGGAGCTCTCTACAAATCAATGGAATTCAGCGGGGACGGCGTCGCCTCTCTGACGATGGACGACCGCCTCTGCATCTGCAATATGGCTATCGAAGCGGGTGCCAAAAACGGCATTTTCCCGGTGGATGATCTGACTTTGCGGTTTATTGCCGATCATTCCAAGCGCAAACCGGTCGTCTTTGCTGCGGATGCGGATGCGGAATATGATTCCGTGATGGAGATCGATCTGAGCAAGATTCGTTCGACGGTGGCCTTTCCGCATCTGCCCTCGAATACGCGTACTTTTGATCAGATTCCGGAGACCCGGATTGATCAGGTGGTGATTGGTTCTTGTACCAATGGGCGCCTGTCCGATCTGCAGGTCGCGGCGGAAATTCTCAAAGGCCGTAAAGTGCACAAGCGGGTACGCACGCTGATCATTCCCGCCACTCAGAAAATCTGGCTGGATGCCATGCATCAGGGTCTGCTGGAAATCTTCGTCAATGCCGGTTGTGCGGTATCAACGCCGACCTGCGGCCCCTGCCTGGGCGGGCATATGGGGATTCTGGCCAAAGGCGAACGAGCCCTGGCCACCACCAACCGCAACTTCGTCGGACGCATGGGACACCCGGAGAGCGAAGTCTACCTGTCAAGCCCGGAAGTCGCAGCAGCCTCCGCGCTGACCGGCATCATCACCGACCCGGCCACCCTGTGAGAAAAGGGTGCAGGTTACAGGGTGCAGGGTGCAGGAAAACGGGGAATAGAGCACCACGCACCTTCCTGCACCCTGTCCCCTGC
>JAQVUB010000098.1 GCA_028699735.1 Lentisphaeria bacterium
TGCGTCGGCCCGAAAATCCGTTCGCAGAAAAGGCCGCCTTTCTCAGGCTTGAAAGAGCGGTAATTGATGGTTTCAGGAGTTTTCACCTCGCCATGACTCCAGGAACGAATGGTATCCGGCGAAGCAACACCGATGGTGACACAATTCGTGTCATCCATGGCTTCCATGCCGATCAGTTTGTTTAATGTACTGGCCAAGGAAGTAACCCTCCATTATGTGTTGAATGAACTGTGCTTTATTTCACAAAATTACGGACGCAAATGCAGGCCCATCAAGCCATGATATTCTTGCTGCGGCGGATTTTGACATCCAGGCAAAGACTTTTCATTTCCTGCATGAGGACATTGAAGGATTCCGGGATTCCGGCCTCGAGCTCATTTTTGCCCTGCATGATCGAATCGTAAATCTTCGTCCGCCCGGCCACATCGTCACTCTTGACGGTCAGCATTTCCTGCAGCGTGTAAGCCGCGCCATAGGCTTCCAGCGCCCACACTTCCATTTCCCCGAAGCGCTGGCCGCCGTGTTGCGCCTTGCCGCCCAGCGGTTGCTGGGTAACCAGGGAATACGGCCCGACTGCCCGGGCATGGATTTTATTGGCCACGAGGTGGTCCAGTTTCAACATGTAAATCTGGCCGACGACGATACGCTGATCGAAGGGTTCGCCGGTGCAACCGTCATAGAGCCGGGTTTTGCCATCCCGATCGACAAAGCATTCGGTGCGATCGCGTCCTTCCTGATCGACGACCCGGTTGTCGCTGGTCATGCTCCAGCCCATTTCCTTGACTTTGACGCGACGAGCCTGATCGAGCAGATCCAGGATGGTATTTTCATGCATACCATCGAAAACCGGTGTAGCCACATGCATGCCGAGAATTTTGGCTGCCCAGCCCGCATGGGTTTCAAAAACCTGTCCGACATTCATTCGGGAGGGCACACCGAGCGGGTTCAGGATGATATCAACCGGCGTTCCATCGGCCATGAAAGGCAGATCAGCCACCGGCACGATTTTGGCCACAATACCCTTATTTCCATGGCGTCCGGCCATTTTGTCACCAACGGAAATCCGGCGTTTGCTGGCAATATAAACCTTCACACTCTTGACCTGGCCGGGTTCCTTACCGTCACTATTTTCCAGAATCTCGATCGCTTCCTGACGGCATTGCTCCGTGTCGCGCAGGCGGGTGCGGAAGCCCTTGACAATCTCCTCGATGCGGTTCTTGTCTTCACAATCCTTCATCTGGAAAGAGTCATGATGGTTGGCCAGACGGGTCAACATCATCTTGGTGATTTTCCGGTTCGCCGGGATCAGCTCTTCGGTTTCATCACCCGTTTTGCAAGTGACCGTTGTTTGCAATTTCTGCCCAAGAAATTGTTCGCCCAGTAACTTGATCATATCTTCGAGGATCGAAGACAGCTCATTCTTGTATTTGTTTTCCGTCTCTTTGAGTTTCTGCTTGAATTCAGCCTTGCTGTATTTCTCCTTCGTCGGATCCACCTTGCGGTCGACACGCACATCCATGATAATCCCGGAACAACCACTGGGAACCAGCAGCGAACTATCCTTGACATCCGCAGCTTTCTCACCAAAAATGGCTTTCAGCAGACGTTCTTCCGGCGCCAGCTCCGTCTCGTTTTTCGGTGTGATCTTGCCAACCAGGATATCGCCGGTTTTGACTTCTGAACCCAAACGGATAACCCCCTCCGTGTCGAGATTGCGAAGCGCCTCTTCCCCGACATTCGGAATGTCCCGTGTAATTTCTTCGGGACCCAGCTTGGTATCTCGGGCAATCACATCTTCCAGACTGACATGGATGCTCGTATAAACATCCTCCTGAACCAGGCGTTCACTGATGATGATGGCATCCTCAAAGTTGTATCCGCGCCAGGGCATGAAGGCAACCATTACGTTGCGTCCCAGAGCAAGTTCACCACCATCCGTACAAGTGCCATCCGCAATCGCCTGACCCTTCTTCACCTTGTCACCGCGTTTGACAATCGGGCGCTGATTGACCAGCGTCGAGGCATTCGAACGTAAAAATTTGTAAAGGTGATAATGCTGATAACTTTTCTCCGGGGCATTGGCGACAGGCAACTTCCCATCCCGTGTGATAATAATTTCCTCCGCTGTGGCTGATGCCACTATGCCACTCTCCAGCGCCGTCACAATGGCCTTCGAATCTCGCGCCACAATCCCTTCGAGGCCGGTACCGACCAGGGGACGTTCCGCTTTCAGCAAGGGCACTGCCTGACGTTGCATGTTGGCTCCCATCAGCGCACGGTTGGCATCGTCGTGTTCCAGAAACGGGATCAACCCTGCAGCCGCACTGATCAGCTGTTTCGGGGAAACATCAATCAGCTGAACTTCTTCCCGGCGGAAAAGCCCGTTCTCCCCTTTATTCCGCGACAAGACCAGTTCATTGAGAAACTTACCATCATCATCGCGCGGCGCGTTGGCCTGAGCAATGACATAATCCTCTTCCTTATCCGCCGTCAAATAAACAATTTCATCTAACACCTTTCCATTTTCAACACAGCAGTAAGGTGTCTGAATGAAGCCGTATTCATCAATTTTTCCGAACAGTGCCAGCGATGAGATCAGACCGATATTGGGGCCTTCAGGAGTTTCAATCGGGCAGACGCGGCCATAATGGCTCGAGTGCACGTCACGCACATCATAGCCAGCCCGGTCGCGGGTCAGACCGCCAGGGCCCAGGGCGCTGAGACGGCGCTTGTTGGTCAATTCCGCCAGGCAGTTGGTCTGATCCATAAACTGGCTGAGCTGGTTGCGACCGAAGAAATCCCGGATGACACTGGCAAAGGCCTTGGGATTGAGAATGCGGGAAATCCCCTTGTCCACATTTTCAGAGGAGGAAAGGCGCTCACGTACCTGGTTGGCGGTGCGTGCCAGCCCGACCCGGCACTGATTCTGCAGCAGCTCGCCAACCGTGCGAATGCGACGGCGCCCAAGATGATCAATATCGTCCTTGGTGCCATGCCCGTTGCGCAAAGACATCAGATAACGCGTCGCCGCTGCAATATCTGTTTTGGTCAACACTTTGATTTTCGAATCCACATCGATATTCAGGCGCTGGTTCATCTTGAAACGACCCACACTGCCCAGATTATAGCGGCGGGGGTCTTCAAAAAGTCGTTTGAAAAGAGACTTTGCATTACTGGCTGTCGGGGGATCCTGAGGACGCATCCGCTTGTAAATTTCGCGTTGCGCATCTTCACAGGTGACCGTCGAATCCTTCTGCACACAACGGACAAAATAATCGCCGATCTCCAGCGTATTCACCACAGAAATCGATTTGACCCCGGCCTCCTTCAACTCATCAAGATGATTCTCATTGAGGGATTCCAGCGCAGGAACCAACTCGATCGTATTGTCTTTCGGATGCAAAATCGCTTCGGCCGTATAAAAATGAGAAGGATCCTCCTCTTTGCGCAAACGGCTGATCTTGATATCCTCAACCCCATAAACCGCATCAAGAATGTCCCGGTTGCTGTCAAAGCCGAAGGCACGCAAAAACGTGCTGATCAGGAATTTGCGGCGGCGGCGTTTGCGGTCAAGGTAGATGTACATAAAGTCATTGATATCGAAATGCACCTCGAGCCAGGAGCCATGGTCGGCGATGATCCGGAAAGAATATAGGTATTTGCCGCTGGCATGCCGGTTTTCTTCGAAACAAACACCCGGCGAACGATGCAACTGACTGACAATCACGCGCTCCGCTCCGTTGATGATAAAGGAGCCGCTTTCGGTCATCAGAGGGACTTCCCCCATCGCTACCGTCTCTTCAAGGACTTCACGCGTTGTGGAACGTTTTAAACGGAAACAAACATTAAGTGTTCCCTGGTAAGTGCCGCCATCTTTGAGACAGTCAACAATTCCTACCTTCGGCAGATCAAGCTGGTAACGGACAAACTCCAGCCCACAGCTGACTTCACCGCTCTCCTTCGGCGGAAAGGTCTCAGCAAAAACTTCCTGCAAGCCTTGAGAAAGACGCTTCTCCGGCGGCACATCCAGCTGCAGAAAATCCGCATACGATTTGGTCTGGATTTCGATTAAATTCGGAATCCCGATGCCATCTTTGAGTTCACCAAAGTCTTTGCGCTCAAACATTGTTGTTTCCGCCTCGCTTTTGCAACCAATAAAAAATAAATAGACCGATGTCTACAGGAACACCCCGCCCTGCACCACCCCAACAAAAAAGAATTTTTTTTTTGCCGGTCAGGTCTTCTAAAACAAGAAAAGACGGGAAGGCCGGACTCTTGAAAAAAAGGAAGCGGGCCGGGAGCAGTCTATTTAGTCTCACCGCTTGTACCAGTTCTGTTTTAATCAGAATTTCCGACCAGCCTGTCTGATCTCGGAAAAAAGTAAATTGTCGCTGTCTGTCAGTGAACCTTGGTAACAGAGGAATTCTTTTACAACGAAAAACACTAACGACCCGAAAAAATTTCATGGGATGAACAACTCATTCCCATATTCAAAACCCGTTTCCCATGAAATTTTTTCGGGTCGTTTCGTGCTTTTCGTTGTTCAAAAAGAATTCCTAGTCAGCCAAGTTCACTGATGCATTTTTTCGATTATTTCACTTCGACCTTGGCGCCGGCTTCTTCCAGCTTCGCCTTGATCTGAGCAGCTTCTTCCTTGGTGATGCCAGTCTTCACAGGCTTCGGAGCTTCCGTCACCAGATCTTTGGCTTCTTTCAGACCCAAACTGGTGATTGCGCGCACTTCTTTGATCACGTTGATCTTGTTCGCACCAGCATCAACCAGAATGACATCAAACTCCGTCTTTTCTTCTGCAGCCGGAGCGGCAGCAGCAGGACCGGCGGCGGCGACAGCCATCGGGGCCGCAGCTGTGACACCGAGACGGTCTTCCAAAGCTTTCACCAGCTTGGACAGTTCAAGAACGGTCAAACCCTCGATATAAGAGACAAATTTCTCCATATCGGCATTCATTTCAACTTTGTTTTCTTCTGACATGGCTGTTTCCTTTTAATTAAGCAGCTTGCTCTTTCTTACTCAAGAAAGCATTTAACACATAAACAATGCTCGAAACTTTGGCGTTGAGAACGCGTACGAGCTGACCGGCAGGAGCTTCCAGCAATCCAAGCAATTGGGCAAGCATGACTTCGCGAGATGGCAAATCCGCCAGCGCCTGAACTTCTTCCGCACTGACCAGAGTCCCTTCGATAAAGCCCCACTTGACCGTTACTTTCTCTTTCAGCTCTTTGACAAAATCGCGAACAGCCCGAGCCAGCGCAACGGGATCACAGGAACCGCTGACCATCGCCGTATCACCGGATAACTCCACAGCGGCTACTGAATCAAGTCCCAATTCCTTGGCAGCACAAAGCAAAAGCTTGTTCGGAACAATGTGACATTCGGCACCAAACGCCGAAAGTTTCGTCCGAAAACTGCTTAAAACAGCAGCACTCAGACCTTTATAACTGATCAGAATGAAAGGCTTTGATTCGATCAAACCCTTGATCTCCTGAACAATCTGTACTTTTTCCGCTCTCATGATTAGGCCTTTGTCGCAAATTTGACATCAAGACGAATACCCGGACTCATCGTCGCACTCAGGGTCATACTCTGAAGAAAAATACCCTTGGCACTGGATGGACGGGCGCGAATGATCGCCGCCGTGGCAAAATTGATGTTCTCCAGCAACGCATCGGCTGCAAAAGACAACTTGCCCACCGGCATCATCACACAACCCGCACGGTCACAACGATATTCAACACGACCGGCTTTCGCCTCTTTGACCGCAGTCTCCGTATCGTCAGTCACCGTCCCCGTCTTCGGATTGGGCATCAGACCCCGTGGCCCGAGTACACGACCCAGAGTGCGGACTTCTTTCATCGCTGCAGGCGTGGCAATCAGGACATCAAAGTCCAGCCAGCCGCCTTTGATCTTCTGAAGCAGCTCATCATAGCCTACTTCATCTGCACCAGCCGCTTTGGCAGCCGCAGCAGCTTCACCATCCGCGATCACAACAACCCGTTGGGTTTTGCCGATTCCCCGTGGTAAAACCATTGCACCGCGGACAATCTGATCTGCCTGACGCGGATCAATGCCCAGACGAAATGCCAACTCGACTGTCTCATCAAATTTTGCCAGAGGCATCTTCTTCAGCAGATTTATACCCTCTTCCAGAGAGTAAAGCGTCTGCCGGTCAAATGCTTGTGTGCGAGCCCGATAAAGTTTACTACGCTTCATCGCTCACCTCGATTCCCATGCTACGCGCCGTCCCGGCGATAATCTTCACAGCTGCCTCAATGTCCCTTGCATTCAAATCCGCCTTCTTGGTCGCTGCAATGCTCTCAAGATCTTTGCGGGTTACCTTGCCAACCTTTTCGCGCCCAGGGGTTTTTGCCCCGGATGCCAGGCCAGCAGCCTTCTTCAGCAGTACGGCCGCTGGAGGAGACTTGGTGATGAACGTGAAGGAACGATCCTGGTAGACCGTGATGACGACAGGGATTACAAGTCCCGCCTGCGCCTGGGTCGCCGCGTTGAACTGCTTGCAGAATTCCATGATGTTGACACCAGCCTGACCCAGGCTCGGCCCTACAGGCGGAGCAGGATTGGCAGCGCCAGCGGGAATCTGCAAACGCACTTCACCCACGACTTTCTTTGCCATACGTCCTCTTTTCCATGATCCTGGTCAGAACCGGCAGGCCACTCTCCCAGGATCACGACTTATTTTGATAAAACCTGATCGCTCCAAACTTCACTTCACGGAACGATCAACCTGCCTGAAATCTATCTCAACAATCGTTGAACTGCCGAACATATTGATGGATACACCAAGAATCTGACGCATCTGATCAATTTTCACAACCGTACCCTCAATGTTCTCAAATGCACCTTCCCGGATGACAACCGTTTCGCCAAGCGTGAATTCCACTGCCGGCTTCGGCGTAACATTCTCTTCAGTGCCCTGCTTGAGCATCAGTTCGATCTCTTCCTGCGGCAAAGGAACCGGATGCTCTCCACCAATAAAACCGATAATCCCATTGGTCTCACGAATCAAGCCCCAAGTCTCTGGAATTAATTTATCTTCCGAGTCAAACAGGCGCACCTTGATCAGAACATAGCCGGGATATAACTTGCGGTCGCGGACAACCTTTTTGCCGCTGCCTTTGCGATCCTCTATGCGTTCGGTCGGGATCACAATTTCGATAATGCCATTGTCAATTCCATTGGCCTGATCCTCGGCGATTCGGTATTGTAAACTTTTGCTGACGCGATTTTCCTGACCGGACATCACCTGCAAAACATACCACTGGGCAGTATCGAGCTCTTCCATTTACTTTCCTTGACAAAAAATAAGCCTGTTCCTGAACGCTGAACCGGAACTTCATGCCGGCGCGCAAGACCGCAGCCTTAAACTCCGGTAATCAAACGTACAAGCAGAAGAAGCACCTTGTCAGCAACCGTTACAACCAGACTCAGAATGATCAGAGATGAAATCACCAGTACCGTGGATTCATATAACTCATTCCGTGTCGGCCAAGTGCATTTCCGCATCTCAGACATTGTCTCGTTGTACAGGGTAGTGATGGCCGCTACTGGATTCTTCATCTTCACACTCGCTGATTTGACAACTCTTACGGATGGTTTATTTCGACAAAATGGCAGGTGAGACAGGGATCGAACCTGCGACCTGCGGTTTTGGAGACCGCTGCTCTACCAATTGAGCTACTCACCTGCTGAACTCAATTCCACCTTGTCGGCGAAATTATTAATATAATCAAAATCCTGAATTTTGCAAGTCACTACAGAGAATTGCGCCGTTTCCAGACGGCTTGTCTGTAATACTTCATTAAAGCTGGTAACAGAGAGATTCTTTTTGAACAACAAAAAGCACGAAACGACCCGAAAAAATTTCATGGAAGCAGCGATGACTGCTAGCATGCGTTGTACTCCCCATGAAATTTTTTCGGGTCATTTTGTGTCTTTTGTTGTAAAAAAAATACCACTGTTACCAAGTTTAACTGACGCATTACCATTGTCCCCGCATCCTGCATACCCTGCTTACCGGGTTTCCCGATGCAGTGTGGGCTTGCGCTCGAACGGACAGAATTTCTTCTTTTCGAGACGCCCGGGTGT
>JAQVUB010000099.1 GCA_028699735.1 Lentisphaeria bacterium
CGCGGTTCGCTTTCATCACAACAAACAAGAAACCCCAAAAAATTCTCAAAAATGAGAAAGTGTTTCATGGATAGAAACTTGCGTGTCCTGTTTCAAAAAATCTTTCTCAAAAAAAGAGAATTGGGGCAATAGTAGCACAAAAAACGTTCGTGTTTTTCGTAGTTAAAAAGCCTTTATTCGATATTCATGATCTGCTCACGGACACGTCCCAGCTCCGTCTTCAGAGACAGCGCCAGAGCCGAAATTTCCAGATCGGCGGTTTTGGCAGAAAGGGTGTTGATTTCCCGGTTCATTTCCTGACCGAGGAAATCCAGGTTCCGCCCGGGGTCATCAGGGCTGTGCAGCAATTCCTGATATTGAACCAGGTGACTTTGCAGGCGCACGGTCTCTTCGGTGATATCGGCGCGTTCGGCATAGAAGACGAGTTCGCGGGCAAGGCGTTCGTCATCCAGGCTGAGCTCCATTCCCAGTTTGGCAATGCGCTCCCGCAGGCGGATTTTCTGCTGCTGCACTGCTTCATCGGCACGGGCGACGATTTTGTCAACCAGCTCCCCCATGCTGCGACCACGTTGCAGGAGATCCTGCTGCAGCACCACACCTTCCCTGAGTCGCATGGCATCGAGTTCATCGAGTGCGCGTGCCAAAGCCGTTTCAGCGAGTTTCAGCAGGGGTTCATAGGGGGAGCTGTTGTTGCTGATCAGGACGCCGGGGATTTGTAGAACGTCGGCAATGGCTGGTTCGCTGCTAAGGCCGCTGCGCCGCTTGATTTCGCGCAGCATCTCGACCGCACGGCAGGCGACATCCAAGTCAATACTGGCCAGCTGGCTGTTGTTTTCCTGGCTGAGCTGGTAGGTCACCGCAATATTCAGACTGCCGCGGGAAAGCCGTTGCTGCGCCTGCTGTCGTAATTGCGGCTCGAGCATGCCCAGTTCGCGGGGGATGGCAAAGCGCATTTCAACCTGTTTGCGGCTGTTGACCGCAGAAAGCTCGACGCAGACTACATTGCCATTGGCTTCCGCAGTGCCGCGACCATATCCAGTCATACTTCTCATGATCAATGCCTTTACAAGGGGGGATCGGTAAAATTACGGCGATCCGGGAACGTGGATTACGGGGTCTTTTTCTGCAGGAGTTCCTGCAGGTGTGCCCGGACGGTTTTGCGGGAGCCTGGTATCATCCAGTCTGCAGCAATTTCAGCGAGTGGCTGCAATACAAAGAGTCTCTGGCACATACGGGGGTGCGGGATACAGAGTCTGGGACTGTCCAGAATCAAATCATCCACGAGCAGGATGTCGATATCAATGGAGCGGCTGCCTTGGCTGTCATGCAGCAGAGGACGCCCCAGGCGTACTTCAATATTTTGGGTCAGTTTAAGGAGCTGCTGCGCGGTGCCATTCCAGAGTCCTGTGACTGCACTATTGGTAAAGCTGGGTGTGCCCGGATGACAGCCGACCGCTTCGCTTTGCAGGCAGGAGGCCATTTGCAAATCCGATACACCGCCATCAAGGAGCATTTCGCAGGCGCGCTGAAAGGTCGCCGCGGGCTGACCGAGATTGCCTCCAAGAGCCAAAGCGATCCGTTTGCCTGCATGGTTGCTCATTGCTGAAAATTCCTGTTTCGCAAGCATCCGAAAAAAAAGCACCGGCCTGCAATTGCAGACGGGTGCTTTGAAACGCCGTAAACCATTACTCGATGGTAATGGCTCCGGTGGGGCATTCGCCTTCGCAGGCGCCGCAGCTGACACAGGTGTCTGCATCCACTACCGCTTTTTCATTTTCAATCTTGATCGCTTCCACCGGGCAGGCACCAACACATGCGCCACAACCAACACACTTTTCCTTATCAACTACTGCTGCCATCTTTCACCTCATCATTGAATTGCATTATCGAGCTGATCACACCCCGAAAAAAACCGGAAGCCTGATCCGTAATGATCTCAATATAACCCCTTTTTAAAATTTTCAAAACCGGCCACGCATCATTGCAGAAAGCCTTTTTTTAACCACGAAAAGGCACGAAAATTTTCTAGAGGTTGGTGCTTGAGTGGATGGGCGTGCCACGACAGTTTACGGTGCTAGCATAAACGAACATCACAACCGGGCCGGTTGCGCTACTTTTTAATTTTAACGAGCGTTTTTCCGCCGAGGAAGCAGAGGATAAAGGCGAGGATCAGCAGTACGATACTGACCGTGACCAGGGGTATGCTTTTCCCCCATTGCTGTTGGAGCAGCACGAGCAGTGCCCAGATACTGATGATGAGCATGAAAATCAGCGGCAGCAGCGCGAACAGAACCGGGCGTTTTGTGCGGTTCAGAAACAGGGTGATCGCCAGCAGAGTCAGAGCGGCCAACAGCTGATTGGAGGCTCCGAAAACCGGCCAGATCTGGCTGCCGCTGCCACTGAAGGCCATGATTCCGGCCAGAATGACCACACCCAGCGTCGCAACCCAGCGGTTCCCCAGAAGGCTCCGGCAAGGGCAACTGTTTCCGGTCGTTGCTGGAGCTTGCGCTTGTTTGTTTTCCTGTCCGGGCAGTACGAGTTCCTGCCAGATGAAGCGTGCCAGTCGGGTTGCGGTATCGAGACTGGTGAGAATAAATGCGGAGATGGCCAGTGCGATGAAGTTGCGCCCGATTTCAAAGGGAATATGGAGGCTTTCACAGAAATGTCCCAGTCCGCTGGCGAAGATCATTTGCGGGGCTTCTTTGGCCGCAAACATCGCCTTGATCTGATCCATTCCAAGGTAGCCGATGCTGCAGATGGCCAGCATGGCCAGCAGCCCTTCAATCAGCATCCCGCCATAAGCAACTGGCAGAAGATGCGATTCGCGATCAATCTGCTTGGCAGAGGTGCCGGAGGCGACCAGCGCATGGAAGCCCGAACAGGCTCCGCAGGCAATGGTCACAAAAAGCAAAGGAAAGAGACTCGGGATGGTTTTCACATCAGCGGCAATCGCCGGCATGACAATCTGCGGATGGGCAGCAAAAATTCCGGCAAATCCGAGAATCATCATTGCATAGAGCAGATATGAATTCAGGTAATCGCGCGGCTGCAGCAGTACCCAAACCGGAATGACCGAGGCACAAAGGCAGTAATACAGCAGGACGATAATCCAGACGGCGCGGGCGGCCTCCCGGGAGCCAAGAATGGTACTCAGATCTATGGGTATGATGGTGCCCATCCAGATGCAGCAGAAAAGCAGCGGCACAAAAATCAGGGAGCCCTCTGCCAGGCTAAGGATTTTCCGGTTGACGGCGACGCCGAATAAGGGTGCCATTCCGATAAACAGCAGAGATGAGGTAGCTACACAGGGGGTTGACAGGAAGGAGTCTGCCACCATTGTAGTGAAAACGGTCACTACCAGTATGAGTGCGGCGAAGCAGAACAGAAGGAACAGCTGCCGTCCGGCGTAGCCCAGTTCGTTTTCGATGACAGAAGCGATGGAACGGCCCTTGTTTCGCACAGAAAGGAACATGGCTGAGAAATCATGCATGGCACCGATAAAGACGCAGCCGATGGTGATCCAGAGCAGTGCGGGCAGCCAGCCGAACTGTGCGGCCAGAACCGGGCCGACGATGGGGCCGGCTCCGGCAATCGAAGCAAAGTGGTGCCCGAACAGCACTGGCATCGGGGTAGGTACATAATCGATGCCGTCATTGAGTTCATGCGATGGACAAGGGCGGCTGTTGTCAATGCCGAAAACCTTTTTCAAAAAACGGCCATAAAAGACGTAGGCTGCGGCAAAATACAATACACTGAATACCATCACCCAGGCAGCATTCATTTTCCCCGAACTCCTTTTTCAAGAACCATAATCAGTAAAAAAGGGCATCTTGATTGACCGATGTCCTGGCGATACGTTACGCTCCGGCAAGTTTTTGCAACAGCTCATCAACCTCGGCATCACTCATCGGTCGGGGATTGGCTTTCATACTGCCGCTGCGACAAGTTTTCACTATATAGGGAAAATCCCTTGCAGTCAATCCAAAGGCTGCAAAATGGTCAGGTATTTGCAGGATTTGCAGCAGTTTTTTTACCTGGCTGAGCAAAGCGTTAGCCTGTTGCAGGCCGATATTCCGTGCGAGCTTATCCAGGCTTTCCTGGCATTCGGGGAGATTCCATTCGAGGATATGCGGCAGCAGGACAGCGCAGGTGAAGCCATGCGGGAGGTTCAGCAGGTGTCCAATCGGGTGAGCCAGCCCGTGGACGGCACCCAGGCCGCTTTGTGCGAAGGCCAGTGCGCCCAGCATACTGCCTTCGGCCATTCGCAGGCGCGCTTCGGCATTGCTGCCATTTTTCCAGGCTTCGGGGAGCCATTTCAGGATCAGGCCGGTAGCTTTTTCGGCAAGACCCCGGCTGTATTCGCTGGCACCCGTGGATACATAAGATTCGAGAGCCTGAGTAAGGGCATCGAGTCCACTTTCGGCAGTGACTCGCTGCGGCAGATCAAGGGTGAAATCTGGATCGCAGAGGGCGGCTGCGGGTACCATCAGCCCGCTGCGGATGGCGCGTTTGAGGTGTCCATCCGTATCGGTCAGAACGGCATTCGGGGTGCTTTCGGAGCCGGTACCGGCGGTTGTCGGCAGAGCCAGCATGGGCAGTACCTTTTCCGGCAGGGGGATTGTACCCTCAAAATACTCCTTAACACTGCTGTTTCCCTGTGACAGTAGAGCAGCGGCCTTGCTGGCATCCATAACGCTGCCGCCACCCAAAGCCAGCAGCACATTGATCCGATGCTGACGGATCAGATCGATGATCTCAGTGACCACGCTCAATGGCGGATCATGGGGAACACTGCAATACCGCGCCGCAACCCGATCCCCAAGCATGGTGATGAAATCCCTGCCGATGCCACTGGCGGCAACGGTTCCTGAAACGACCAGCAGCATTCGAACAGGCTCACCAGAGACCAGCTTGTCGGCTTCCGAAGCAGCCAGACCCCGACAAGCGCTGCCAAAATGCAAGACTCTCGGAAAATGGACAGAATAGGACGTTTTGAGCATAAGCGACTCCTATCGCACGCTGATTTTAACAACGAAAAAACACGAAAAGGCACGAAAGTTTTTTATGGGGTGTTGCTTCGACGGATGCACTTGCATGCGAATTTCGGGTATGCAGCCACTTTTTAAACCGGGCGAGTTCAGGCGTGGGAAGGTAAACTGAAATCGCAACCGGGACGGTTGCGCCACTTTCAAGCATGATGGATGCCGGTATGGGTGGCGATTTCGCTGTTGCAGGTGCAAAGATCCTTGATGCTCAGATCGTGGATGTTGTGATGTCCGGTCAGTTTGGCAAATTGAACCAATTCTTCGGTACTGACCCGCAGAAAGTTGGCGACTCTGCGGGCGGCTTGATCGACATCCAGGCGGCTGCGCAGAGCCGGATCCTGGGTGGCGATGCCCATCGGGCAGCGTCCCGTATTGCAGATTTTGTATTGCTGGCAGCCCAGTGCAATCAGTGCCGAGGTGCTGATACTCACCGCATCGGCGCCCATGGCCAGCGCTTTGGCAAAATCCGGAGAAATGCGTAACCCCCCAGTAATAATCAGGGAGATTTTCCCAATGTGGTTGCGATCCAAAAATTTTCTTGCTCTGGACAAGGCATAGATGGTGGGGATCGAAGTGGCCATTTTGATAAATTTCGGAGCAGAACCGATGCCGCCGGGGCGTCCATCGATGGTGATGAAATCCGGGCCGGCCTGCAAGGCGAAATCGAGATCGTTCTCAATATGCCCTGCGGCGAGTTTGACGCCGATGGGGCGCCCGTTGGAAGCATCCCGCAACCAGTCAATTTTGTCTTTCAGTTCTGCCGGTGTATGAATATCGGGATATCTGGACGGGCTGACAATGTCTTTGCCGGCAGGAAAGCCGAGTTCCTCACTGACTTCCCTGGTAACATTCACTCCTGGCAACACACTGCCCATGCCCGGCATGCAGGATTGCCCGAACTTGATCTCAATGGCGTCGACTTTCAGCAGATTCTCCGGAGTGATGCCGTACTGATTCGGAACATACTCGAGAATGAATTTACGCGAAGCACTGAAACTCTTCTGCTGGATTCCGGTTCCCCCGGAACCAATGGCCGTACCGGCCATGGCACTGGCTTTGGCCAGCGCCAGCTGCGCCTCCGGCGAGAGAATGCCGAAGGCCATATGCGAAATCAGGATCGGGGTATCAAGAATCAGCGGTTGTGCGGCGTTGGGCCCAATCACTGTCTGCGTGACGACTTTTTCTTCGTTGGAAAGCGGCAGTTCACTGAGTTGTTTGCCCAGGATCAGGATATCATCCCAGGAGACGACCGGCAGGTGTGTTCGCATCGCTTCATCGACAGAATGCCCAGTCTCAGCGATGGCATGGATGTCATCCATCCATTGTTCGACATCATCATGTTCCCTTCCTAAGCCCGATACATCCACAGGGACTGTTTGTAAGACTGGAGCTTGCTGGTTTTCAGGTTGCTCCTGATCCACTTTCAGCATGAAATTGCTTTTGCCGGCGCCGCATTCGGGACAACACCATTTTTCCGGCAAAGCATCAAAACGAACCCCTCTGGATTTGTCATCAAACAGATATTTACAGACTTGACAAGTATAAAATGCCATCGCTTTCACTCCTTATTCATTCCAGTAGGCCTCAAAGGCATTCCGCAGAAAAAGCGGGTCATCTTTTCCGCTTGTTTCCCGGCAGCTGTGCATACCCCACAGCGGGATGCCTAAATCCAGAGCCGGGATGCCCAGCAACGCCGAACAGACTGGACCAATCGTGGAACCGCACCCTTTGTCTGAACGGGCAGCAAAAGATTGCACAGGGATCTGATTTTTCCGGCATTGGCGCAGCAGAAACGCCTGGCTGATGGCATTGCTGGCATAACGCAAAGAGGCATTGTTTTTGATGACCACTCCGCGGTTGAGTTCCGGAGCATAGGCCGGATCATGAGACTCCGGAAAATTTGGATGCAAAGCGTGTGCTGCATCAGCAGAGAGCAGTGAGGATTGCGCCAGCATGCGCAACAGAAGGTCATTACTGGCAGTTTTGCGCGGCAGCAGCCGGGTCAGGAAATCCCGCAGGAACGCTGAATTAGCTCCCTGCATGGAGACGCTGCCGACCTCTTCATTGTCTGCCAGGAAAAGGACCCGGGTCTGCCTGCCCGGTTGCATTTTGCAAAGAGCGAGGACAGCCGCATAACAGCTGGCCAGGTTGTCAAGACGCGGCGCCAGAATCAGCTGCTGATCGAATCCGGTCAGGCAGGCCGCTTCGGTTTCATACAGAAACAGCTCCGCTACCAGAACATCGGGCGACGGCAACTTTCTTTTCTTCGGCAGCAAATTTGCGAACAGCTCTTCCAGAGTGCCTTTGCCAAACAGAGCTGCCAGATGCTGCTGGGGATTATAGCGGAAGCCTTCGTTGATATCGCGGTTCATATGCGGCGCGACATTGGGAATGACCGCCAACGGCTGTCGCGAACAGACCAGTTCAGGCTCTGACGGGGATGAATCCAAATCAACGATGCGCCCAGCCACCCCCAACGGGCGATCCAGCCAGGAACTGTGAATCGTACTGCCATAAATTTCCACCGGGATGCGAAGACAGCCGCCAGTCGTTTGCGCCGCCTGATGTTTTAATTTCAGCGCAGGACTGTCTGTATGCGCGGCAATGATCCGGAAGCCCGTTTTCGCCGAAAGCGCAACTTCCCCCATCTGGAAGATGGCCAGGGCAGACTGATTGCGGACAACAAAACCCATAGACCCCGGCACTGCATCCCAGGTCTCGCTTTCACGATATTCCTTGAACCCCGCTGACAATAAAATCTTGCTCAGACCGGCAACCGCATGATACGGAGTCGGTGACGCGTCTATGAAGCCCAGAAGACCTTCGGCAAAATCGTGTGATGCGGACTTTTTCATGTTTTCGTGCTACTATCCTCAGATTTCTTGTTTTTGTAAAAAGATTTTCTGTATGAACACGGACGGACACTGTTCCCGAATTAACCCCGAAGGGGCGAGACATACCAGCCCAGGGCAAGCAAGGCCGC
>JAQVUB010000100.1 GCA_028699735.1 Lentisphaeria bacterium
GGCGGCCTTGCTTGCCCTGGGCTGGTATGTCTCGCCCCTTCGGGGTTAATTCGGGAACAGTGTCCGTCCGTGTTCATACAGAAAATCTTTTTACAAAAACAAGAAATCTGAGGATAGTAGCACGAAAGAAATTCATGGAAGTGGCGTTGACTACTTTCCACGCGTCGTGTGTTCCATGAATTTTTTTCGTGTCATTTCGTGAATTTCGTTGTTAAAAAACATAATCAGAAACTTTTTTTATGGCAAGCATTTCGAAAATCAATCGCAGGCAGCTGATATTGCTGGCAATGATGCTGGTGATCGGCTTCTTTTTCGCCAAGCGCTATGTGAATTTTGCGCTGCCGACGACGGCACTGCTCGATGAACGGCTCCTGAAATTGCAGTCGTTGCGAGGGGATTTGCAGGTCGCGCGAAAACAGGCCGATGATCGCCTGCAGGAAATCAAGGCTTTACAGAGTTTGGCTGAACCGTATTGGTTTGCCAGCGGGCAACGTGCTCTGGTTGATCAGGAGATCAACAAGGAGTTTGGCAAGCTTTTGCGTCAGGCACAGCTGCCGGCCAATCAGAAAGTTGATCTGCAACGCAATAAACTGCCTGGGGTAAACCATATTCAGGAGGTGCAGATCCGCCTGGAACTGCGCGGCGTCAGCATGAAGGAAGTCAGCAGACTGTTGCAGGAGGTTCATAAATACGGTGAGAAATTAAGCTGGAGCTATTGCCGGATCGAACCGGACAACCCCCGCACCCCGAAAAATGTCAATCTGTCGGCGCGTTTGCGGGCTTTGGTTTTGGGCAATGAAGCAGCGGATTATCTGAATCAGAGCGCGGTTGGCAAACCCCGCACTGAGCAAGGAGTACCCGTCCTATGAACAGCCTCTCATGGATCATCTTGAATCTGGTACTGCTCGTTGCCGCAATTTCCAGCAGACCCATCATGAAAAAACTGTCCAACCCGGAATTGCCCCCCATCGAACAGGGGGAAAAAAGCAACCGGGAAAGCAAAAGCGTTCGCGCTGAAACAATGCAGCCTGCCCGTAACCAGATGAAACAGCTCGCGCTTGATGAGTTATGGGAAAAATCCTTGTTTTGTCCAGAAAGAACGGAAAGCAATGTCCTTGAAGGTGAAGCCGGTGAGACACCCGCGCAGGCTGCCGAAAAATCTGATTTTGAGTTAACTGGGATTGCCTGGATCGGGCTTCCCGGTGAAGTGAAGCCGGTGGCGGTCATTAAACAGCAGAAAGGGCAGCCGAGAACGGCGGCAAGGACACGGGTCGTTGGCTCTCGCGGGCGCACTCCCGCACGAACTGCACAGCAGCCCGCAGCAGAACCCGAAAAGCCTCAGAAGGTTATTTTTGCGGAGGGGGATTTGATCAATGATTCAGGCTATACTCTGCTGGAGATCAATACCAAAGAGAACAGTGCCATTCTGGCACGCGGCAGCGAACGGCTCGAACTGAAAATAGAATTTGGCAGTGATGCCAGCTCCGAACGCAAGAATCTTGCTGTTACGGAAGCGGTCAACCGGCAGAAACAACGGGATCAGGAACAGAAAGTAGCCGCACAGGCCGCCAAGCCGGTCGACCAGGCCGCCAATGCCGCGGCCAATGCAAATGCCGGGGTTGCCGGACAACCGCCACCGCCACCCGGAGCCGGCGGCGCATTTCCCGTCAACCCGAATCCATCCGCCCGGAGAGCACGGACAGAGCGCACGGCTCCAGGAAGCCCGGGGGCCGGAACCAGCACCGGGGAAGCGAGCCCGACACCCCCCGTGCAACGTGGCGGGGTTGCGGTGCCCAGTTCACAGCAGCAACGATTGCAGCAACTGTATCGGGAAAGCGCAGAACGCCGGGCCAGGAGCGCCCAGCCAACTGGCAGTAGTCAGTAGTCAGTTTTCAATTTTCAGTTTTCAGTTGTCAGCCGAAAACTGAAAACTGAAAACTAATAAAAAAACGTTCTTTTTCCAGCTTTACTGACGTATTGCAGTAAAACTTTTTTCCAACAAGGGTTTGTCTATGTTCAGCTTGGTCAGCAGAAAAACTTTTTTCATCCTGAGTATTGCCGTTCTCTTCTGGGGGGGCTGTAAGTCGGTCAAACACGAAGGTTTTGTCCGAAAAGACCCGGTTTTTGATGCCAATCTTCCGGAACCGCGTCCGCTGCCCTTTCAGCAGATTACCAGCCGCAAGGCGGAAATGATGGATGAATCGCCGCTGGCGGTCAGTACTGGTACGGATGCCGAGAATCCCTCGATCGAGCGCAAGCTGGATATGCCCGACCGCATTTCATCGAAGGAGGGGGAAAGCTTTGCCGCTTCGGAATATCCTGACAATCTGATCAAGGGAGTGCCGGATCCGGAAACGGAACTCGAGGTCGGTTTTGTCTTCAATGGAGATTCCATTGATGTGGTCACTAAAACCTTCGCTTCTGAAAACATGCTGAATTTCAGCTATCTGGTGGATCCTGCGGTGAAGGGTGCGATCACCATGGAAATCAAAACCAGAATGACGGCACGCGAGACTTGGGCGACCTTCGAACATATTCTCTGGCTGGCGGGAGCCTATGCCTCGAAAAACCCCGGTTTTGTGCATATCCTGCCTTTTGACAAGATGCCGAAGGAGCGCAGGATTTTTGCCGATCATGAAATCCAGCCCAACGTCATTGTCGATTTTCTGTACATCCGTTACAAGAAGAGTGCGGAGATTGCGAATCTGATCAAGCCTTTTCTGACCGATGGAGCCACGGTTACTGACCTGGTTGATTCCAATACGCTGATTGTGGTGGAAGCGCCGGCCAATATCAATAAAATCCGTGAGTTGATCAAACGCCTCGACAATAAAGGAGAACGCGCCTGGCCGGTCAAATGTTTTCCCTGCAAAGATGTCGATGCTGAAGAACTGGCTACGGAACTGCAATTGCTGCTGCCGGTGTTGGGGCTGCCGGTGGCAACCGGAACTGGCACCAGCGGCGGAGCCATCAAAGTCACCGCACTGCCACGGATTGGCATCATCGTTGTCTCTGCAGCCCTCGAAGAAGTCGTCGATGAAGTCGGAAACTGGATCAAATCCCTCGACCGCTCTGACCTCCTTGACCGCGAAGAAATTTATTTTTACAATGTGCGTCACAGCACCGTGGAAAAATTGAGTGCATCCCTCGATGCCTTCTTCAATACCGTCACCAGCAGCAGCCCATCAACCGCTTCTACCACTAAAAGCACTTCAGCAAAAGCGGCAGCAAGCAGCGGCAGTACCGGCAGTGCTCTTTCAACCGGCAATACCGCCACCAATCAGCGCAGCAGCACACAGACCCGCAGTACAGCTGCTTCCAGGCGCACAGCGGATAATCAGGGCGAAGGGAAAAACTCGCTGACCACCACCGTTTTCGATACGGAAGTGATTGTTTATACAGATGATGAGAGCAACCGGATCACCCTGAAGACGACACCGCGCACCTGGAACCTGATCAAGTTGTTCCTGGAGCGCCAGGATGTCCCTCCACGGCAGGTGGCCATTCAGGCGATTATCACCGAAATCAAGCTGGATAAAACCAATGAATTTGGTATCAGCTACAGTCTCGAACGAGCCTTGCTCAATGGTACTCTGGCTGCCGGCAGCTTCGGGGCGGATACGGTGCTGAAATCAACTGCCCCGGGCAGCCTGATCGGAGGAACCGCGACGACTTCCGGTACCACCACAACCATCACTGGTGATACGCTCAATGCACTGACTTCCACCGGCCTGGGATTGCTGTTCAACAACAAGGCCGGCGATACTCTGGCATTTCTGAAAGCCTATGCAGGCGAGGGCAATACCCGCGTGCTGTCCGAACCGCAACTGGTAGTGCTCAGCGGATCATCCGGCTCGATGCAGGCCGGCGAATCTGTGCCGATCGCTTCGGAATCCACCAGCTACAGTGACAGCAGCGATAATTTCCGAACCAACTTCGAGTACAAGGATGTCGGCGTGATCATGACCGTCACGCCCTATATTACCGCCGGACACGATGTGCGCATGGTGATCGAACAGGAAGTCTCCAGCGTCTCGAAAAATGCCGATACGACCAACCCGACTATTTCAAAGAAAACGGTTTCTTCCGAGCTGGTGGTCGCTGACAATACGACCTTGCTGATGGGCGGCATGATCCAGAATACCAACACCACCGGGCGCTATGGAATCCCGCTGCTGATGGATATCCCCTACCTGGGGGCAATCTTTGGCTACAATACCATCTCCAACGTTCGCACCGAATTGCTGATCCTGCTTACCGTCAATGTTCTGGATACCAAACACCCCCAGGAAGAGCTGATCCGCAGGTATAAGGCTTCCCTCGACGAAATTGCCAAAAGCCGCAATACCGACCTGTTCTGAAGGAATGCGGAATTCTTTTTAACAACGAAAAAACACAAAAAAACACGAAAAAAATCATGGAAGTAGCCTTGGCTGCTTTCATACGTTGTATTATCCATGATTTTTTTCGTGTCAGTTTGTGTTTTTCGTTGTTAAAAAAACTCTGTAACCAGCTTCACTTGACGAATTAATTTTGAAAAATACCATGCAAAATACGACTGAACAACTTGAAGCGACTTTGCAGGCGCCCGCCGCAGCTGCGATGCTCGAACGTATACGTCAGCAGTTGCAGAGTAAAATCCACGTTGCACCGGATGAAGAACTGGCCTGTGGCAGTGCCAGTCTGGATCAGGCCTTGGTAGCCGCCGGCAAGATCGAAGAGGGCGCTTTGCTGAAAATCTATGCGGAGGCGTCCGGGCTGAGTCTGCTTGATGAACAAGAAACCCGGGACGTCAATTTCTACCCGGAAGTCACCTTCGATTTTCTGAATACGGAATGCTGCCTGCCGCTGGCCTGGAGCAATGAACAGGCTGTCCTTGCAATCGCTACCCCCTACGCAGCTGGAAGACTGGCACTGCTGTGGAAAAATTTTTATGATGCCGATGTGACTTTTGTGCTGGCACGACGCTCGTTTATCGAACGGTATATCAGTTCACTGTATGACCGTCCGGATGAGGAGGCCGGTGTCAATTGGGACGCCAACAGCGAACAGGCTCTGCGCGATCTCGCTAAAGAAGCCCCTATCGTCCGCTTGGTCAATGATATCTTCACCCGAGCCCAGGAAACCGGCGCCTCCGATATTCATATTGAACCCGGCGAGACCGATGTCGCCGTCCGCTTTCGTATTGACGGCCTGCTGCAGGTGATTCTGCGCCCGCCAAAGAATCAGTATGCGGCTATTGCCTCGCGAATCAAGCTGCTCGGCGGCATGAATATTGCGGAACACCGCCTGCCCCAGGACGGGCGTATCGAGCTTACTGGAAGCAGCATGAATTCCATCGATGTGCGTGTCAGCACGGTGCCCGGCATGCATGGTGAAAGTATCGTGCTGCGCCTGTTGCAGAAGGATCCCGCCGTTTTTGAACTGGGTAAAATCGGCTTGCTTCCGGATACGCTGGAGGAGCTCGAGAAGCTGTTCAACATGCCGCATGGCATCATCCTGGTCGTCGGCCCCACCGGCAGCGGCAAGACGACAACCCTGTACTGCATTATGAGTATTCTCAATGCCGACTATCGCAAGATCATCACCATTGAAGACCCGGTCGAATACCAGCTCGAGGGACTCACGCAAATCCATGTCCGGGCAAATATCGGTTTGACCTTCGCCAACGGACTGCGTGCCATTGTCCGCCAGGATCCCGATGTCATCCTCGTCGGCGAAATCCGTGACCGGGAAACCGCCGAAATCGCCATCCATGCGGCGCTGACCGGACATCTGGTGCTGAGCACCCTGCATACCAATGATGCTGCAGGTGCGATCAGCCGTCTGATTGAAATGGGCGTCGAGGGCTTCCTGATCTCATCCGCCATGCTGGCGGTTGCATCTCAGCGGCTCGTGCGCAGAATCTGCCCGGAATGCCATGGCAGCGGGCGGGTGGACGGCGAGGAAGGACGGCGTTGCCGGAACTGCCTGGGCAGCGGATATCGTGGACGCATTGCCATCTTCGAACTGATGGTGATCAATGATGCCCTTCGCACCGCCATCAACAGTCATAAAGACACTTCCGAAATTACCAGTATTGCCCGCCGCAACGGAATGCGCACCCTGAAAGAGGATGGCGATCTCAAAGTCGAACAGGGTTTGACCACTGCCTCCGAAGTCGCCAGAGTCTGTAAACTCGACCTCGGGGAACTTTAACAACGAAAAGACACGAAAAAGCACGAAAAAAAAATTCATGGAAGCGGCGTTGACTGCTCGCTTACGTCACTCTTTCCATGAATTTTTTTTTCGTGCTTTTTCGTGTCTTTTCGTTGTTAAAAAAGAGCTTGAGTTCCAGTGGGATTTTTCCCTTCAGTGCGTCGAGTCCTTTTCTGCTTAGTTCGAGGCAGGGATATTCCCCGTTGCCGGTTTGCAGGTAGCCTTGCATTTCCAGAGCATGGAGCAGGTCTTCGGTTTGCTTTTCCCCATAGCTTTGCAGGCGTCCCCGGCTGGGATGCTGATGCAAAGCCATATTGCTGTCATCGGCTCCCAGCAGCATTCCCAGAAAACGCCGCCGCCCGAATTCGCCGTCAACCAGTTCCAGAGCCTGCAAAATCCGCTTGGCCTGGGCAATATCTGCCGGGCTGGCAGAACGCGACAGATTGGCATTGGTTCCGGCGCAAAAATCGCAGCAGCCGCAATGCCACGATCCGATCTTCTCGCCAAAATATCCAATGATATAGGCCTGACGGCACTTTCTCGTAGTGCAGTACGATTGCACCCTGGCCAGCCGCGTTTCATCAAGAGCCCTTTTCTTTTTCAGCATTTTCAGATCGATCTGCAGGGGATCCTGGCAGCCGGTCTCGGTCAGGTGCAAGCAATCTCCTGGTTCGATCGCTTCCCAGAGCAAAGAGTCCTTGTTCAGATGCGACAGCACGCGTTCAACCTGATCCCTGCGTAAACCGCAGAAAGCCGACAACTCCACAATCGAGCAGGGCAGGCTGCTGAGGTGATTTGCTGAAAAGACGCTTGCCATGCGGGAAAGGAAGATCGAGCGCTGGGTCTGCACACCCTGATGTTCCGCAAGCAGGGTTGCAAGCGGTGCCAGAAAGGAAAGCTCCCCCTGGCCGCCAGGCTGATAACAACGTTCGACGATTCCGTGACGTTCCAGTATCCGGATCGCTGATCGCAACTGCGATTCCGAGTCCGCCATCGGAAACAAAGGCAGCAGTTTGCTCGGATTGCAGTAAATATCCGGTCCGTCCGGTTTAAATTGCTTCAGCAGATAGCGATGCAGGCTGACCAGCAGTTCCGGTGCGGGATTATTGATGTTCAGCAAGTAATTCTGAATATGGAAATCGGCAGGAGCATTCAGCAGAATACAGGATGCAGCAGCCCCGTCACGTCCTGCCCGCCCCGCTTCCTGATAATACGCCTCGAGGCTGCCCGGAATGTTAAAATGGATGACCTGACGGATGTCCGGACGGTCAATGCCCATTCCGAAGGCGTTGGTAGCCACCAGAACAGGGCAGGGCGACTGACTGAAATAATCCTGGGTAATGCGACGTTCCTGATCCCTGATGCCGGCATGATAAAAACGCAGTGAAAATTCGCGTGCAACCCATTCGGCTTCCTTGCGCGATGAGGTATAGATCAACGTGGGCTGCTTCGCTGCCAATGCGCGCCGCACCACTGCTGCCTTGTCATCTTTGCTACGGCAGTAGATCACGGAAAACGACAGATTCTCCCGTTTAAAGCCGGAGACCACATCCAGCATCCCCGGGCGCTGCAGCTGTAACCGGATATCTTCGCGTACTTCCGGGGTCGCAGTGGCGGTGAATGCGCAAAGTTGTACGCTGGCGATTGCTGGAAACTGCCCCCAGATGCGCTGGTAATCCGGGCGGAAATCATGTCCCCACTGGCTGATGCAGTGCGCTTCATCAACTACCAGAAGACTC
>JAQVUB010000101.1 GCA_028699735.1 Lentisphaeria bacterium
GTCTTTTCGTGCTTTTCGTGGTTAAAAAATAGCGTTATGCTTTTTTGCCGGTGGTACGGAATTCGAGTTTGGAGAGGATTTGGAGCTGATAGACGGTGAATCCGATGAGCATGAAGCCGAGGATCCAGGCCATGGCGGTAGCCGTGCCGAATTTCAGGTAGACATAGGCCTTGTAGAAGACCAGGAGGCTGGCGACATTGGTTCCGCTGGAGCCGCCGGTCATGGCCATGATCATCGCTGTGTTTTCCCAGGAACGGATGAAAATTCCGATAAACTGAATGATCAGCAGGGGTTTCAGGATCGGAATCACCACAAAAAGAATTTTATCGACAAAAGTCGCGCCGTCAATATCGGCCGCCTCATAAAAATCATCGGCGACTCCCTTGAGAGCGGCCAGATAGATCAGGCAGCCGGGTCCCATACCAGCCCAGACACTGGGTAGCACACAGCAGAGCATCGCCGTTTTGCGATCCAGCAGCCAGCGATAGGGATCGCGCATCGTGGCAAACAGGCGTGTATACCAGGGCGACTCGAGCAAGGGGTCATTAAAAATCGGCAGTGCAAAGCTGAAGACGTAGTAAAAAAGCAGGAGTCCGGCGACGAGGCAGAGTCCGGCCTGTGGACGATTACCATGCAGGAAAAGTCGTTGTGCGAAGAAGAACAGAATAAAAAACAGCAACAGAGCAATGCCGATAATGCCAATGGCGGGAATCCGCATCAGAACCGCATTGAGAACGCCGAATTCCGATGGCTCATAAAAAGAGCGCCAGAGATAAATTACCACCAGCCCGGTAATCACAGCCGGCAGATAAAAAACCGTCCGGAAAAAGATTTTACCATAGGGGATTTCCTGGAGCAAAACCGCCAGAATGACCGGCGGCAGAAAGGTCAGGGCAATGGTCAGAAAACAAAATTTCAGGGAATTATATACGGTTTCCCACCATTCCTTATCCCAAAGCACATTGCCGAAGTTATCGAGCCAGACCCATTGAGATCCGCCCATGATGCGGTAATCCTGGAAAGCCATAACCGAGCCCATAATCAACGGAACATATTTCCAGACCAGGATGGAGAGCAGCGCCGGCAATAAAATCAGATAGGCCCATTTGTACTTGCGAAATCCCCAGGTGATCTGCTCCTGGCCAACAATCTTCGGTGGCACAAAGGCTTTGAAAATCCGGCGAAACACCAGAGTAAAGGCAAGCGCAATGGCGATCAGCATGACAACTGCACTGGTTCTGCGAATAAAACGCTGCCGTGGTGCCAGAATGCCCAGCATCTTTTCATTGGTTTCCGCAACCGACTCGGAGAGCAGGCGCTGCAGCAAGTCCTGGCGCTGCTCCAAGGCCTCCCGCATCTGGCGGCATTCCTGAACTTCTTCCTCACTTCTGCCTTCTGCCTGCAGCTGTTCCGGGGTGATATCCTTGTATTTTTCCGCTTTTTCATACTGTTCGGCAGTGTACAGCGGCAATGGAGAATTTTCCCGCGCCAAGGCAAAGTTTTCTGCCAGATGCATGGGCCGGGTCATTTCCACATAAACCAGCTGACAATTGCGCCCATAGGGTTCCGGTTTACCGGTTTCAATGGAAATGTTGTATGCTTCCTCCCAACCGGGTGGAGCCAGACGAATCAAATCCTCATAGCCGAACCTGCGCAAATAATTCGGATTGACAAAATTTCCCAGACCGCCCTCGACCATGATTTTGGTGTAGATGGCAGTCGCTTCCGGACCTGGCAGAAAGCGAATATATTCCCAGGCGGCATCACGCACCACGGGATTGTCACAGCCGGCAAAAATCGCATTCATTCCAGCATTGATTTCACTGCCGCGGTGGCGAACACCATTTTCATCGGGATATCCCAGTGGTACCGGAGCCATGCCGACCAGATCCGGGTTGATCGTGGAAAAAACCCGTTCGCTGAGGTAGGCCGGCATAAAGCCCACCTGACCCAGTTCCCATTTCTGGCCACCTTCCGCTTCCTTCGTCGCATAGCCATAGCGGGTTACATTGTTGCGGTCGATCCAGCGCTCGGTTGTCAGGCGCAGGTAATAGTCCAGTGCTGTAACCGCTTCTTTGCTGTCAAAGACTGCCCGCCAGGTATCGGTCTTTTCATCGCGTTCCATGACTTCGCCTCCTGCCGACCAGAGAAAGGTGACCCAATACCAGCTTTCCTGCTGCCCCTTGCCAAGCCGGACACCATAGGTGCCGCGAACAGGATCCGTCAGTTTCTTGCAGTATTCCAGAAAATCTTCCCAGGTCCAGTCATTGTCCGGATAGGGTATTCCCGCCTTCTTCAGCAAATCCTTCCGGTATAGCATCACCCGACCGGAAAGCCCGCCCCGTGGCAGAGACCAGATGTGATCACGGTTCTCCCCAATCTTGCGACGCTGGATCACCGGAAGAATTTTTTCATGGACAATAAAGTCATATTCGTCTTTGCTGAGGCTGGTAAAATAGTTGTCGCCGGGTTTGTCCAGGGGATAAAGAAAGCCTTCCTGGATGTAAGTATCCGACTGGCGGAAATTGACATAAAGGATATCCGGGGCGACTCCGCCGGCAATGGCCATCAACGGCCCGGAATCCATCCCCATACCTTCAACGGTAATACCGGAGAAGCTTTTGAACTCAATTTCAATATCTTCTTTTCGCCAGCTGAAATCGCCATATTTCTCCACATTGGATTCATATTTCGCGCTGTATTTTTTTTCCAGGATGGCCGGGAATTTTTTCAAGAATTCCTGATACACCGCATATTCCGCACGGCTGTTGGCATCGGTTTTGGAAGGATCCGGAATCGACCAGCTGGTGACCTGAATTCTGGTCTTGCCTTCAGGTGTCCTGGTAACCATTCCAGCCCAACTGTTCACTGCCATGGTGAAAAGAAGAAGCAGACAAAATACCGCCATTCGTTTTTTTTTCATTTTCCTGACATTCCGCGCGTGCTGGACATGTTTTGCAGCGACTATGTTTTTTTGTGGATAGATCGAAACCGGTAAACACAGTCATTCGGACGAACTTTTTCCGGGCAGGGAAAAGTGACCGTATCGCCTTTTGCGGCCATCGCGACCCTTTCATCCGCTTTACGGATTTCTGTGACCGTGAACTCGATGGCTCCGGTAGTAGGTCCAATGATCACTACCTGATCGCCAGGGAGCAGTGGTCCGCTCTTCAGGGCAATCTCGGCGATTTTTGCTTTATTGAAGAAATTGACGACAGGCCCCAGGAAAGTTTTCCGTCGGGTTGCCTGATTATCACCGCTTTTTGCCCAGGCTGAAGTTTTATCACCCAGGTAATAGCCCCCTTCCCAGAAGCCCCGGTTGAAAACGGAACTCAGGCTTTTTTCCCAGACAGGCAGTTTTTCAGTTGCGATGCCGCCTTTTATGGAGAATTCGTCGATTGCTTCCCGGTACACCCGGGTCACCGCCGCCACATAATCTGGGGAGCGCCCTCTGCCCTCAATCTTCAGGATGCTGACGCCGGAAGCAAGAATGCGTTCCAGGATCGGCAGTGTACAGAGGTCTTTGGGTGAGAGCAGGTACTGATGATCAAGTTCGATCTCGGCACCGCTTTCGGTATCTCGCAAGGTATAAGCACGACGGCAATTTTGCAGACAGGCTCCCCGGTTTGCAGAGGAATTGTATTCAGCCAGGCTGAGATAACAAGTCCCTGCCAGGGCCATACAGAGAGCGCCATGGATGAACAGCTCCACTTTCAGCAATTCACCGGAAGGCCCGCAGATCCTGTCCTTCCGAATCCGGTCACAAAGTTGCTGAACCTGGGCTAGCGTCAACTCCCTTGCCAAAACAACCACATCGACAAAGGCTGAATAAAATTTTAACGCATGGGAATTGCAAATATTGGCCTGAACGGAAAGATGAACGCTTAATCCGCAATCTCTGGCCATCTGCAGAACGGCCAGATCTCCGGCAATCACCGCATCCACTCCGGCAGCCTTTGCCGCCAGACAAAGGCTTTTCACCGCCGGCAATTCCGATTCATAAATCACACAGTTGAGCGCCAGCCAGGCAAAAACTCCACGATCCCTGCAACGCCGCACGATCTCCGGCAGATCAGCAACCCTGAAATTGGTACTGCCCAGAGAGCGCATATTGAATTTGCCCACTCCGAAATATACAGCATCGGCACCATTGGCCAGAGCGGCTGACAACGACGAAAAATCGCCGGCGGGAGACAGTAAAATAAAGGATTTCATTGAATCGCTTTTTCCCGGAAGTCTATTATTGTATCAAAATACGTCATCCTGTCCATCAAAGTCAATCGTCTCTCGTCTATGTCCATAGGGTCCATCAGGTCCATAGGGTCCATAGGGTCCCTCGTCCTTCGTCTATCGTCCATTGTCCGTCGTCCATCGTCCATTAAACCTTCGGAGTACGCAAACCCATGCCTCAAAGCAAAATTACAAATAGCCGCAAAGTCATCTGGCCGGGAAGTACGCAACTTGCTCCGGTGCCGGCGGTACTGGTTGCCTGCGGCAACAGCGGCGGGCACAAGGCGAATCTGATCACAATTGCCTGGGCGGGCATTGTCTGCAGCAAACCGCCCATGCTGTCAATCTCCGTACGTCCGGAACGCTTCTCCTATCCCATTCTCCGGGAATGCGGAGAATTTTCAGTCAATCTGCCGACTGCACAAATGGCTGCCACGGTCGACTGGTGCGGCGTGGTTTCAGGCCGCGATCATGACAAATTTGCGGAAAGCGGCCTGACAGCAGTTCCAGGCAAGCAAATATCGGCTCCAATTGTGGCAGAATGTCCTCTATCCATGGAATGCAAAGTGACGCAAATCCTGGAACTGGGAGCCCATCACCTGTTTCTGGCAGAAATTCTCGCCGTGCAGGTATCCGAAGAGCTGCTCGATGCTTCCGGACGCCTGAACCTCGAACGCGACAACCTCCTCGCTTACGTGCACGGACACTATTACAACTTGGGCGAATGCATCGGACACTTCGGATTCTCTGTGCGAAAAAAACCGGGACCGGTCAAACGTACACCCCGTAAACGATAATGCACTTCACTGTTTTTTTAACCACGAAAAGCACGAAAAATCACGAAAGTTTAGTGTCTTTTCGTGTCTTTTCGTTGTAAAAAATACCCTTGTCATCATGCGAGCAGCTGGAGGAGGTCTTCGCGGGTCAGTTTGCCGGGGACGCCCTGCTCTGCTCCTTCGCCAATAACCGCATCAAAGAGTTCCCGTTTCTGTTCCATCAATGCCAGCACTCGTTCTTCGATGGAATCCTTGGCAACCAGACGATAAGCCATGACCGTTTTATCCTGCCCCAGGCGATGCGTCCGGTCAATCGCCTGATTCTCAACGGCGGGATTCCACCAGGGATCATACAGAAAAACATAATCGGCCTTGGTCAAGGTCAAACCGGTGCCAGCCGCTTTGAGGCTGAGCAGAAAAACCCCTGGACGTTCGTCGTTGCTGAATTCCTCAACCAGTTCGCCACGCCGGGGAAGCGGAGTTTCCCCAGTGATCGTCCAAAATGGAATATTCGAATCCCGCAGACGGGGCGCAATCAAGTCCAACATACTGGTGAACTGACTGAAAACCAGTGCAGAATGCCCGGCCTCCACCAGTTCACTTAATTTTTCCAGCAGGACTGCAAGCTTACCGGAGCATTCACCAAGGGGTTCTTTCAAAATCAACTCCGGGTCGCAGCAGATCTGCCGTAATTTTGTCAGCCCGGCCAGAATTTGAATTGCGCCATATTCTTTGACCGCCTTGCGGGTCGCAAGCAGTGTCCGGTCATACAGATCGCGTTGCTGCTCGGAGAGCTCGACCGGTAATACTTCCACAATCCGGGGGGGCAATTCAGAGGCCACCAGCGCCTTGCTGCGGCGCAGCAGCAAGAGACTGAGCCGTTTCCGTAAAGCCGCCGGATTGCCAGAATATAAACGCACAAAATCATCCGGAGCTCCGAAAAACTTGGGATTCAGGCAATCCATAATCGACCAGAGGTCAAGAATCCTGTTTTCCATCGGGGTTCCGGTCAAGGCGAGTTTATGCTTTGCACAGATCGCTTTGACGGCCTGTGTCACCTGTGCAGCCGGGTTTTTGATGGCCTGAGCTTCATCAAGAACAAGGAAATCATACTCCCTGCTGTTCAGCAGATCCTGCTCCTGCCGCACCATGCCGTAATGGGTGACCAGCAGATCAAAGGAGCCACGATGAAAAATTCTTTCGCGCTCCTTTTTATTTCCCTCCCAGACCTCGACCCTCAGCCCAGGGACGAATTTTCCCGCCTGTGCCTTCCAGACATTCATCACTGTGGCAGGGCAGATGACCAGCGCCAAAAAATCCCCTCCGGCTTGCTGAACCCGTTTTTGTGCAGCATAGAGGAAACTTAACACCTGCAGGGTTTTCCCCAGCCCCATATCATCCGCCAGAATACAACCGGCGCCGTGCAGGCAGCGATCTGCCAAAAAATCGAAACCGCTCTTTTGATAGCTGCGCAAAACCGGCTCCAGCGCCTCTGGCAGGAGCATCGCTTCCTGGCGGGGATCCCGGCACAGACGTTCATAAAAAGAGGCAGTGCCAGCGCCCAGGGAAGCAAGACCATTGGCAGTCAGCTGCCGGATGCGTTCAGCAGCCTGATGGCGAAGCAACGGCAGCGTTTCCCCGGGACTGATCCCCTCCTCTTCCATCTTCTGCAACAGCAGGCGTGCCCTGTCCGGATCAAAAGCCAGCCAGTGCCCGTTGGACAAATGCATGACCGACTGCTCATAGCGCAGGGCTGTTTGCAACTCCTCTGCGGGAATGGAAGTTCCCCCCAGCTGCCAGTGGACGCCCAATTCGAGCAAGCCGCCCTCCCCCCGCAAATTCAGCTGAGTCGTCAGCAGAGCGGCATCGTCCTGCAAAAGACCTTGCAGAGAAGCGGCATGATGTTTTATGGCAGTTGCCGGCAGGCTCTTCCAGAAAGCCTTCAACTCCGCAGCATTCTTCAGAGTACCTTCCAGCAAAACCTGACACTCCTGAATTTGCCCCAAACGCTTCCCGAGAGCAAGCAACTTCTCACGTAACAGCAGAGCCTGCTCATCCGGTGCAGTGTACAGTACCTGAAAACCGTTTCCGTCCGCTTCGATGCGGCTGACCGGTACCCACTCCCCTCGTAACGACACTTTATTTCCCTGGAATCCACAGGAAATTTGGAATTTGCCTTGCTGAAAATCGGCATAAAGTTCTGCGTCAGCAGCTGTGCTGCTGATTTTTTTTACGCAATCGCCTTCCAGCAAATCAAGGCGCCCCTGCAAAATTTCACTGAGCTTTGAGATAAATTGCCTTGGCTCAAGCAGCAGGGGTTTTGAACTGAACCAGTGATTCAACACCGGCCAGGTAATGGGCGGCGACCAGGCCAGAAGTTGCCGGCGAACTTCGATCCGGTTGGGATCATTCTCAAGCTGCCGCATAATTTCATAGGGTTGACGGCGGCGACCATCTGGAAAAATAAAAAAAGGGGTAATCCGGAAGCATTCATTCTGTTTTGACAGCTCGACGATCAGGCGTGCAGGGGTGACTGGCCCAGGTGGGGGTATGGCTTGCTGGGTATCGCGGTTCAGGAAGCGTTGCGGCTGACCGCTCCAGCGTTTGCGCCAGGTCAGAAATTCCTCTGCGTCCAAATTCAGCATAAGGAGGTCATGGTTTCTGGGAGCCCCTTTGCGTATGGCAGCAATGACCCACTTCAAAAATTCCTGATCCTTCTCCGGCCAACTGCGTAGATTTTTGCGCTTTTCATGCTGCAGGTCACCCGCATACATATGAACATTGCCCAGTTTCAACAGCTGCCGACGACCATCCTCCAATGCATAAAAACGGATGCCAACCCGCCCGGCTTCATGATGATAATCCGCTTCGACTTCCAGACGAAGCTCCCGCTTTGGCGGAGCGG
>JAQVUB010000102.1 GCA_028699735.1 Lentisphaeria bacterium
CCGGCATCGTGTTTCGCTTTCATCACATCAAAACCCTAAAAAAATTCTCAAAAATGAGAAAGTATCTCATGGATAGAAACTTGCGTGTCCTGTTTCAAAAAATCTTTCTCAAAAAAAGAGAATTGGGACGATAGTAGTGCGAAAAGACTCTTTCCCCGAAGAAATGAGTTTTAGATGATATCATCTTGCTTTTTTTTCACGCGGGATTAGAGTATCATTCTTTCTTTTTTTTGTTTTTTTCAAAGAGAATAAATATTGCTGTTATTGAAAGGACAGTAAAACCATGGGTCTGATTGACTGGTTGATTGTAATTATTCCGGTGCTTTTTGTTGTTGGCATGGGGATGTATTCCCGTCGTTATTTGCGCGGGGTGGCGGATTTTCTGGCGGCGGGTCGTGTATGTGGTCGTTATGTGATCAGTGTCGGCGACATTGCCAATGCACTGTCGATTATCGGACTGGTGGCTTATGTGGAAGTGCATTATAAAACCGGTTTTGCACTGGCCTTCTGGCAGCATCTCACCGGCCCGCTCGGCATTGTCATGGGACTTTTGGGATATTGCACCTACCGCTTCCGGGAAACCAAATCCCTGTCCCTGGGACAATTCCTCGAAATGCGATACAACCGGCCCTTCCGGATTTTTGCCGCAGCACTGCGCAGCCTTTCTGAAATGCTGGCTAATATGATCATGCCGGCCGTAGCCGCACGATTCTTTATCTATTTTCTGGATTTGCCCCGGAGCTTCAATTTTCTAGGAATGCAGGTTCAGACCTACATGTTGGTTGTGCTGATCTGTCTGACTTTGGCGATCAGCATTATTTGTATGGGCGGCACCATGGCGCTGGTGATCACCGACGCTATCCAGGGAATGTTCTGTTTCCCGCTGATTGTTATTTTTGTTATTTTTATGCTCTCAAAATTCAGCTGGTCAACGGAAATCGTCCCGGTCATGATGGATCGGGCTGCTGGCGAGAGCTTCATTAATCCTTATGATTTATCCAAATTGCGGGACTTCAACCTGTTTCTGGTGGTTCTCACGATTTTCTCTGCGGTGTTCCACCGGGCTAGCTGGATTGGTGCGGGCACCAGTACTGCCGCCAAAAGCCCGCATGAACAGAAAATGGCCAGTCTGCTGGGTACCTGGCGGGGAGCGGTCACCTCGATCCTCTATGTATTGATCGGTGTCACCATCATCACGCTGTTGAATCATCGCAACTGGGCACCTCAGGCCAAAAATGTTCGTGACAATATTTCGGCACGTATTGCTGAAGAACTGGTTGAAAATCCTGCTGATCGGGATACCTTTTTGTCGCGCATCCGTTCTATTCCGGCACAGCATCACGAAATTGGAGTGGATGAGCCCTTGTCGCAGGACAAAAATCTGGATACGCCTTTGCTTCAAACCGCGCATCAGTCCTTGAAGGAATTCAACGGTGAAAGTCAGGGCAATGCCAAGTTTCAGCAGTTCCGTACCCTGTTTCATCAGATGATGCTGGGCATGTCCATGCGGGAAATGCTTCCCACTGGTCTTCTTGGGCTTTTCTGCCTTCTGATGGTGCTGGCCATGATTTCCACTGATGATACACGAATTTTCAGTGCAACGATTACCCTTACTCAGGATGTCGTCATGCCCTTGTTTAAGAGACCCTTGACGCCGCGTCAGCATGTGCTGGCCTTGCGCCTGGTTGCCATTGGCATCGGAGTCTTTTTCTTCTGCGGCTCGATTTTCATGGCACAGCTGGATTACATCAACCTGTTTGTGACCTTGATGACGACGATGTGGATGGGCGGCTGCGGCCCGGTAATGATCTTCGGGCTCTATAGCCGTTTCGGAACTACCGCCGGCGCGTTCGTATCCGTATTAACGGGTATGTTTATGGGCTTTGGCGGCATCTTTGTTCAGCGCAACTGGGCGGACCTGGTCTATCCCTGGATTGACAAAATGGGCTGGGTCGGTACCCTGGACCAATTCCTGATCATGGTCTCCAAACCCTTTAATCCGATCATCGTCTGGAAGATGGATGCAGTAAAATTTCCCATCAACAGCTATGAATACTATTTTCTGACGATGATGATCACTTTGTTCCTGTATTGCGTTGTATCCTGGCTGACGATGAAAGAACCCTTCAACCTTGACCGCATGCTGCACCGCGGTATTTACGACGTTGACGGACATAACAAGGAACGCCTGAAATGGTCGCTGAGCACAGTGTTCAGCAAGCTGCTTGGCATCACCAAAGAATATACCTTGGGCGACCGTTTTATTGCCTGGGGCTTCTTCCTGTACAGCTTCGTTTACAGTTTTGTCATCTGTTTCGTTCTGGTGGTCATCTGGAATACCATCACCCCCTGGCCGATTCAGTGGTGGGGACGGTACTTCTTTGTCGTTTATCTGCTGGTGCCCGGCATCATGGCGGCCATATCGACTGTGTGGTTCGGGGTTGGCGGCTTTCTTGACCTGTTCCGGCTGTTCCGGGATCTGGAAGCGCGTATCGATGATCCGCTCGATAATGGCTTCGTCGAAGGCCATGTCTCTCTGGCTGATGTCGCCAAATTTAAAAAATTGGAACAGCAACAGGACGAAACGGATCCGCCGGAAACTCCGTCGGATCAACCCTGATTCGAAAAACGTAATGCGTCAGTGAAACCGGGTGACAGTGGTATTTTTTTTACAACAAAAGACACAAAATGACCCGAAAAAATTTCATGGAGAGTACGATGCATACTAGCAGTCAACGCCACTTCCATGAAATTTTTTCGGGTCGTTTCGTGCTTTTCGTTGTTCAAAAAGAATCCCTCCGTTACCAGCTTTACTGAAGCATTACCCAGCTTCACTGACGTATTACCGGAAAACGACTTTTTATTCGCATCCGTTAGGCAGCAGGTATGACTGAAAAGCAAAACAAAACCCCGGTGGAGGCCTTGCATCGGGGGCTGTCTATTCTGGAGATCCTCAGCGCGGATTTGAGCGGAGCCGGGGTTTCCCTGGCCGAGGTTTCCGAACGCATGCAATTAAAACGCACGACAGCTCATAATCTGCTAAAAACGCTGTGTCTTTGCGGATATGCTGAAAATACCGGCAGTGGTTATTATCGCGTTGGCTGGAAATTGCAGCGGTTTAGCAGGGAGCGGAATTTACGCAATTTCAGCCGTGACCTCGCTTTATCCAGCCTGGGTGTTTTGGCGAAGAGCACAGGGGAGTCTTTGGTGTATGCGGTGTTGGTCAACAATCGCCGTCATGTGGTTGCCCGTGCCAGTGGTGGCCAGGATGTGCAGGTCAATATTTCGCAGCTGGAACCCGACCATGCCTGCATATGGCATACGGTGACCGGACGCATTCTGGCTGCATACTGCCTGCCCCAGGAACTGGAACCGATTCTGGCGGATGAGGGATTCCCTGGCAGCCAATGGCAGGGAATTTTTACCCGTGAACACTTGCAGCAGCAGCTGGATAAAATTCGCTCTCAGGGCTGGATCAGCGACCTTTCCGGCGAAATTTTTTCTGCGGCGGTGCCGGTACTGGGCAGCAAAAGTCTGCTGCTAGGTACTCTTGGCATTCACCTGCCGGTTTTCCGGCATGTCTGCGAACGCGATCTGGAATTGATCGAGGGACTCCAGGAAGCCGCTGCCGAACTGGCCAAAAATCTGCTGGCCAGCGCCGACAAAATCTGAATATTTTTTAACCGCTTTTTTAACAACGAAAAAACACAAAAAGACACGAAAATTTTTAAAGGTTGTTGCGTTGCGGTAAGAGATCGCTGTGCAAAATTTCATGCTTGTACCTTTAACCCTATGTGGTTACTTCCCTCCTTGTTGTCTCCGTCGGAGGGAATATGGAGCGCCGGCGTCTCGCCGGCATCGGCTTCGCGGTTCGTTTTCATCACAGCAAAGCAAAACTCCCAAAAAATTCTCAAAAATGAGAAAGCGTCTCAAGGATAGAAACTTGCGTGCCCTGTTTCTACCAATTAGGTTGTGGACGCCAGTCCACCCCAAGTTTTTTTGTGCCTTTCGTGGTTAAAAATAGGTTTCAGGCACGTTCAGCGGTTGAGTTGCTTGGGCAGGCCTGAATCGCGTTCCAGACCCGGATGCAGAACGATCGTACGGCCGACTTTTTCACCTTTCCGCACTAAATCAGCGTCACACCGGGGACCTCGGTTTCTGAATGTCCGGATACTGGGATAAAGCTGATGGAAAAAATTTTCCAGTGGGGCGCGTCGTTGCAGTACCATTGCCTGTACTTCAGGGGTGGGCTCTTGTTTTTCCAGTGCTTCCCGGAAGCCGTCGAGCAATCCTACCGCGAAATCGCGTTTGCCCGTGTATCCGGCTTTGGTGGTGTTGGGGGCTGTTCGGATGAGTCTGTCCCAGGCTTGATCGATCTGGCGCATAATGCAGTCATAGGCATAGGCGGCAATCTTGAGATTGCTTTTTGTGCCATGCAGCATAAGTATTTTCTGATATTTTCCGCTCAGCAGGTTTGGCACATTTGTCCAGATAACCATCACCTGATAGAAATCCTGTAAAATATTGCTGATTATGAGTTGAACAATATCCCGGCGGCTGACCGGTTCTCCGATGGACACCGCAAAGAATTCAGCAGAGGTATGCTGTTCATCGATGGCTAATTCGTGTTTTTCAGTGAGTTCTCTGGCTTTCAGCAGGGCTTGTTCGGCTTCATGCTGATTGGAGCTTTGTGAAAGTGCCAGCAGTTTGCGGACTTTGACAACCAGTCTGGACTCTGCGCTGAGGCCATCTTCCTCATCGGAAAAGACGCGTTGATCCAGGAGAGGATAATTTCCAGAAGCTGCGGGATTGCTGCCCAGTTTCAGGCAGATTTCCCGGAATTTCGGGCCATGCGGGGGTTCCTGCAGACTGGGGAAACATTCATCGATGACCTGGTGGGCGATCTCATGCCGGAAGACTTCCAGGACGGCATACCAGGGATGTGACAGAAGCAGCTCCGTTTTCAATTCAAGCAGGCATTTCGGGGATTTATGCCAGCGCCCCCAGCAGGGAAGTTCCGTATTCAGGACGATCAACGGCCTTTTCAGTTTTTGCTGCAGAGTGTATGACAGGCGGTAGCTGATATAATCCCATTCGCATTGTAGCGCCTTGATGGCAGAGATATTCCAGAACTGGAAAGCTTGCGGATCATAGGAATTTTTTCGTGTCATTTTGTGTTTTTTCGTTGTAAAAAAAATACCACTGTCACCACATTACTGCTTGACAGAGCTTTTACGCCACTGGCGGGCATAACAGCGTGCTTCCCGGTCGGCCTGCAGGATATCCGGCAGGGTCTCCGCAGAAGTTTTCGGGAAGTGGTTCAGGGTTTCCGCGACAAGGATGCTGATCTGGTCAAAGCGGATTTCGTGCTGGCAAAAGCGTTCCACAGCGATTTCATTGGCGGCATTGAAGACGGCTCCGGCTGCCCCGCCGGCTTGTAAAGCTTGTTTTGCAAGAGCCGGTGCTGGAAAACGCTGCAAATCCGGCGGCAGGAAATCGAGATGGAGTCCCGCGCTGAAATCCAGGGAAGGGGTCAATCCGGGCTGCCGCTTAGGGTACTGCAGGCAGAACTGGATGGGCAGTGCCATGTCGGGGCAGCTCAGTTGCGCAAGAATGCTGCTGTCCTGGAATTCGACCATGGAATGCACGATCGATTGCGGATGGATGACCACCTCGATCTGCTCCGGAGTGGCATCGAAAAGCCATGCCGCTTCAATGATCTCGAGTCCCTTGTTCATCAGGGTCGCCGAATCGAGGGTGATTTTTCGTCCCATATTCCAGGTCGGATGTCGCAGAGCCCTTTCGACCGTCACTTCGGCCAGATTGACGTCAGGGTGAGCGTGGAACGGCCCCCCGCTGGCGGTAAGTAAAATCCGCTTCACGCTGCCTGGCGCTTGTTTTTCCAGGCATTGAAAGATCGCGCAGTGCTCACTGTCCACTGGCAGAATACGGCTGCCGCTTTTGGCTGCTTCCTGCATGACCAGTGCACCGGCCATGACTAGAATTTCCTTCGAAGCAAGCGCAATGGTTTTTCCGGCACGGATAGCGGAAAGAACGGGCTGCAATCCGGCAGTGCCGCTGATTGCGCAAAGGACGATATCGACATCCGGCCCGGCGAGAATCTCGCACAGCTCCCCCTGATCCCGCAGAATTTTCGTTTTATCCGCTGCGATTAGTTGCAGCGCCTGCTTATCCTTTGCCAGAGCCCAGTCTGCACCGGTGTCGTGAAGCTGTTTTGCCAGCAGTTCAGTCTGTGTTCCGGCACAAAGTCCGACGACTTGGATGCTCTCCCGCAAATGTTTTGCGACTTTCAGCGCTTGAGTGCCAACCGATCCGGTCGACCCAAGGATCGCCAGACGTCTGCGATAGATACCTGAATTCATATTCCTGCCCGTTGATTCTATACCTGTCGAAAATGCTGTCATGCGGGTGAATGCTCTGCCTTCCTTCATTGAATCCAGTCCAGCGCGGTGAAATTCTTCAGAACGGCCAATGCGGAGGGATCGGTCAAGCCGAAAGTCAGGGGGGAATCATGGTTTCCACCGGGAATTTCAATATAGGTAAAACGGGAGTGCTTGGCTAGTGCGCCGGCAAGTCTCCGTGACTGGCTTACCGGCATCAGGGCGTCTGCAGTACCATGTGAGAGAAAAATCGGGATGTCCAGCAGATTTTCCGTGTGGAAGAGTGGCGAGTGCGCCTGGTAGAGCTCGGGCTTTTCAGCCGGAGTTCCTTCATAGTGCAATTCGAGGCTGTCGGCGATGTCCTGACGGATTGCAAGGGTTCTCGCCAGTTCTGCCTGGTCATAGATGGCTGCTTCAGGAGAGCCGGGTTGCAGACGGCAGAAGGCATGGTATTTTGTCAGGTCACAGACCGCGCCGCGTGCGATGATGCCGGCCACATTCTGCGGGCGCAGGCTGGCATAGATCAGGTTGCTGGTACCCCCCATCGAACCAGACGAAAATAGAAATTTTTCCGCGGCAAAATTTTGCCGGACGAAATCGAGCAGGGCATCCATATCCTGAACCGCAGCCGGGCACATCCAGGCATTTCCCCGCAGGGTAGGCGTCAGAATGCCAAAGCCCCTCTGTAAGTATTCCGGCAGCCAGTATTGCTGCAGATCAGGCCGGACATAGAGCTGATTCCCTTTGGATCCATGCCCATGAATGACGACAATCCAAGTGTGGATTTCCGCCTTGGACGGCAGCAGCATTGCCCAATCGGACTGCTGATCGAGTCCGCTGCGGTAATCCAGGCGCAGCAGGCCTTCCGGAAACCCCTTGCAATCATGCTTGCTTAATCGGGTATCCAACAGAGAATGCATCGTGTTTTTTTTACAGTTCATGTTGCAGGAATCCTTTCCGGGATTATAGTATGCACAAGCAAAAAACAGAACAAATTTTGCAGCGGGTGTAGCATAGTGGTAATGCTTCGGCCTTCCAAGCCGATGATGTGGGTTCGATTCCCATCACCCGCTCCAATTTTTTTATTGGATTCGCCGCCGGACAGCAAGCCCGACGGCTTTTTCTTTGCCTGAAATACAGTTTTTTTTTACCATGAAAGACACAAAAAGACTTGGTGTGGGCTGGCGCCCACAGCCTAAGTTTCAGGACACGGACGGGACACGGACGGGACACGGACGGGACACAGACGGGACACAGACGGGACACGGACGGGACACAGACGGGACACGGACGGGACACGGACGGGACACGGACGGGACACAGACGGGACACGGACGGGACACGGACGGGACACGGACGGCCTGGGGAAGGATGAATTTGGCTGTTGTTTTTATGGGATTTATGGG
>JAQVUB010000103.1 GCA_028699735.1 Lentisphaeria bacterium
TCAGGGAAAAACTTGTCACGCGGCCTTGGGTGCAGAGATGGCGGGAAAAGTGCTTGCTGACCTGGGCATCATGATTCCAGAATTCATCGAACAGGTCGCCGCCTGCGTGCGTACACACCGATACCGGGGGCGTACTGCCGAAAAACCTGCCAGTCTGGAGGCCAAAGTAGTTTTTGATGCCGATAAGCTGGACAGTCTTGGTGCCATCGGTCTGGCTCGTGCCTTCCATTTTGCCGGCAGGATCGGTGCCAGAGTCCACAACAGCGAAGAAGAGGCACTGAATTCAAAAAGCTACAGCAGTGAAGACAGCGCATACCGGGAATTTCTGGTCAAATTACGACACCTGCCCAAGGCTATGCTGACGGAATCCGGACGGAAATTTGCAGAAAAACGCTATCTACTGATGCAGGATTTTTTTCATGCTCTGGAACAGGAATGCAACGGCAAAGACTTATTCGAAAAATCCAACCGCTAGCCGTTCGAAAAAGAAACATATGGGTGCACTTGTCAAAGGTTGACCCCATCCAAAAGGGTAGGGACAATCCTCTTTTCTGAAAGATGAAGATGGGGTACAGTTCCCAAAATAGGTCGAGGGCTTCCAAAAAGGGTGCAGGTTTTAAAAGTGGCGCAAGCGGGCCGGTTACGCCATTTTTAAAATCTGCGCCCTGCATCTTTTTGCGCGTTTATCAATCCGTTTTTTTTGTCGGGTGGTCGATCAGACATTGGATTGCCTGCTCGACCTCTAGTGGGTCTACACAGGTATTGCAGCAATCTCCACAGGGGCGTTGGTTGGCTACTGCAAGCACTGGTTTCGGCAATGTCGCAAAAATGCCGCCGAGCAGCTCTTTTTCACAGGCTACGGCAATGACTGCGGCAACTTCAGGGCGGCGGACTTCTGCAACGGCTCTGCGACCGCCACTGGCCAACACGCAACGGATGCCATATTTTTCAGTCAGATCTCGCATCTGAGCAATCCGGCAACGTCCGCATTTTTTGCAGTGCTGAACATCTTCTTTAACATTTTCTTTGCAACCATTCCATTGCATACAATGTGGCAGCAGTAAAAGGAGGTGTTTGGGGGCAACTTTGACATGTCTGAATCGGGTCAGCGCATTATTGCAGTTGATGAGCCATTGTTTGATCATCGCAAAATTCCTTCGGAGAGGGCACGCCCTGAATTTATTCCTGGTCGTTGTCCTGGCTGAAGCCAAGGATTGTTCTGGTCAGTGAGCTGTAGGGCGGATAGCGCAGTTTGGGGTCAGGCCAGCAGCGTTGTTTTAAGATACTTTGGCGATGACTGAACGTATCGAAACCGGCCTTACCATGATAAGCTCCCATGCCGCTGGCACCCAGTCCGCCAAATGGTAAATCGTGTACCGTCAGATGCAGGAGGATGTCATTCATGCAGATACCGCCGCAGGGAACCGCTTCCAAAACCTGATCCTGTACCGCACGGGAACTGCTGAAAAGGTACAGCGCCAGCGGAGTAGGCCGACGGTTGATAAAATCCAGGGCAGAGGCTAAAGTTGCATAGGGCAGGATGGGCAAAATCGGCCCGAAGATTTCTTCCTGCATCACCCGGCTGTCGGGTTTGACTTCGCTGAGCAGAGTCGGTTCCAGGTAACGAAGCATACGGTCGTTTCGGCCACCGTGGAGGATATGACCATCCCCGAGTAAGGTCAACAATCGCTGAAAGTGTGCGTCATTGATAATACGGCTGTAGTCCGGGCTGTTTTGCGGATCCGATCCAAAAAATTCCAACAGGCTTTTGATGCATTCGGTAGTGAGTGCATCGGCGTAATGCTGGTCGACGAGGACATAATCCGGGGCGACGCAGGTTTGTCCGGCATTGAGGAATTTACCCCAGACGATCCGTCTTGCTGCGACTTTGATATCCGCGTTTTTTTCCACCAGGCAGGGGGATTTTCCACCCAGTTCCAGAGTCACTGGTGTCAGTTGAGAAGCTGCTGCGGCTATGACTTGACGTCCGACAGCGGTACTGCCGGTAAAAAAGATGTAATTGACCGGCATGGCGGTCCAAGTTGCTGCCAGTTCTGGCGGGCCGGTGACCACTGCGACGGCATCCTGATCGAGATATTTCGGGATGAGCTGAGCCAGCAAAGCGCTGCTGGCTGCTGCCAGTTCAGAAGGCTTAAGGACGGCGCAATTGCCAGCGGCCAATGCTGAAACAAGGGGAAGCAGCGCCAGCTGTACAGGATAATTCCATGGCGAAAGTATCAAAACCGTTCCATAGGGACAAGGGCGGACTTCGGCCCGGGCACCCGGCAGGCGAAACGGCACTGAAACGCGCTTTGGACTGCTCCAGCGTTGAAGTTGACGCAAAGCCATCGCTATTTCCTCAAGAACAAAGCCGGTTTCGCTTAGAAAGACTTCAAAGGGCGATTTTCCCAGGTCAGCAGCCAATGCTGCAGCGATTTCCCCTGCATGCGTTTTGATCATGATCTGCAGCTGTTTGAGCTGCTGTTTACGCCATGGCAATGTGCGTGTGCGCCCAGCTCTGAAACAGTTCTGCAGGCGTCTAAGAATTTCGTGCTGATTTTCCTGATTAATCACGCGATCAGGCACCTTCTTGGCTTTTTTAATAAAAATTTGAACTGCTGAGGCATAGACTCGATGGAGACTAATGGACTTGGCTTTTCCGGACAGGGCGCAAACAATTTAAGAATTAAAACAATCTATGGGGGGCGATGTCAGTCTTCTTTTTCCTTTGCAGCATCCATTTTTTTGAGGATGATATCGCTGGCAAGTTGCCCACACAGGGTAACCATCGGCATGCCCCCGCCAGGATTTACGCTGCCGCCGACAAACAGCAGATTGTCAAATTCGCGGCTTTGTTTGGGAGCCTTGAAGGCCTGATTTTTCCAGAGATCACTGACTACGCCGTAGATAGAGCCGCCGTTGGATGCGTACAGGGACTGGATATCATACGGAGTCCAGAAGTGTTCAACAACCACGTGTCTGCGGAGGTCTTTCATGCCCATGCGTTCAAGCTTGTCCAAGACTCGTTCTTTCAATGCCTGATAATCTTCGATGGAGCAAGGATGTTCTTCATTGATCCAAGGGATGTGCGGTAAGACCTTGATGTTGTCACAACCGGCCGGGGCAACCCGGGAGTCGCTGCGAGCCGGAGCCACTACGTAGAGAGTTGGATCATCGGGCAGCTGATGCCTTTGGAACACCGTTTCGAAATGTTTTCTTTGATTTCCCGAAAAAAAGAAATTGTGATGTGCCAGGCAGTCATAGACGCGATCCACACCGAGATGAATAACAATCCCGGAACAGGCCGGTTCAAACTTCTTCAGACGTCGTAATGATGATGGCGGCAGTTTCAGCAGCTTTCTAGAGGCGGGAATGACTTCCATGTTGCAAACGACCCAGTCCGCCGGATGAAACTGCCCTCCCGCTTGTACTCCGGTGACTCGTTTTCCTTCCGTGGCAATTTCTGTCACTTCGCAGTTGCAGTGTATGGATACTCCCAGTTCCCTGATGGCTCTTTCCAGGCCGCGAGAAAGATTGTACATGCCGCCGTCGACATACCAAAGACCGTAACCAAACTGAATATGCGGCATCAGATTCATGAAACCTGGTGCGCGCAACGCGGAGGAGCCGACGTATTTAATGAAGAAGTCAAAGATATCCTGCAGGTACGGGTTGGGCAGGCGCCGGCACACCGAACGGTGCATGGTGTTGAGGAAGTCCAGCCCGAAGACACGCCATTTGTAGTATTTCAGCAATTCTGGCAAAGAATCCAGACCTTGCTGGAAATATCCCTCTTCAACCAGGTCGTACTGCTGTTTACTGTAGAGAAGAAATTCCTGGAAGTGCTGTTCCAGGCCGGATCCGGCTTTGGCCAGCTGCTGTCGCATCCGCTCAGGGTCGGGGTCGAGATCAATCACCTTCCCATCCTCAAAAAAGTTTCGCCAGTGGGGGGTGACCGGCAGCAGAGTGACGTAATCCTCAAAGCGCTTGCCGGCTCGGGCAAAGAGCTGCTGAAAGATTTGCGGCAGGGTAAAGATGGAAGGCCCCAGATCAAAACTGAAACCATCCCGGGTTAAAACATTCAGCTTGCCTCCGAGATGGCTGTTTTTTTCAAAGAGGTTGACACGGCAACCGGACGCTGCCAGCGATAGCGCAGCAGAAAGCCCTCCCAGTCCCGCGCCGACAACTGCCACCTCAGAATCATTTCGATTATTTGTGTAGGCACTCATTTGTGTTTCCGCTTGTAACGGATGTCCGTTGCGTCTCCGAATCGATGCAAGAAACTCCAACCGAAAAGATCACTGCGCCATCAGGCCGTTTGATTTCTTCGATTACCGCTTGAATAAAGGAATCCGGTGTCGAGGCACCAGCGGTAATTCCGACAGCATCCATGTCCTGCCAAGGCAGTTTTTGCAAATCGTCCAATGAACTGATCAGGGTCGCGTTAGCGCCGGCCTCGCGGGCTACTTCCACCAGGCGCAGCGAATTTGAACTGTTTTGTGCACCAAGTACCAGAACGTGTTTGACCAGAGAAGCCAGCCTGCGAACCGCAATCTGCCGGCTTCGGACGGCACTGCAAATGTCACTTTGCGGCAAGGTCGCCAGCTTTGGAAAACGTCGACACAATACGCTGACTGTTTTCTCCGTATCGGAGATGCTCAGGGTCGTCTGGGTCACCAGGGCAACGGGTATACCCTGAGGAACCTGTATGTCTTCGGCCTCATCCGGATTTTCGATGACCAGGACGGAGCCAGGAGCTTCCCCGATCACCCCGCGGACTTCGTCATGGCCGCGATGTCCGACCAGGAAAACCAGATGCCCTTCTGCGACAAACTGCCGCACCTTGCTGTGGATTCTGGCGACAAAGGGGCAAGTGGCGTCAATCACACGCAATTGTCGCTGCGAGGCTTCCGCCAACAGTGCAGGCGAAACTCCGTGTGCACTAAAAACAAGGACCGCAGCAACCGGCACTTCACTCAGATTTTCCACAAAACGGACTCCCCTTGCAGTGAACTGCTCGATAACTTGGCGGTTATGCACGAGTTCCCGATAGCAGTAGATTGGGGTATCCAGATCTTGCAAGGCTTGATCGAGCATGTCAACGGCTCGCTTGACACCTGCACAGAATCCGGCTGGTTCGGCCAAAAGGATACGCTTTAAAGGCATGGAGACTCTCCACTCAGTTCGAGCCGGTGATAAGATTGGCAACTATCAGTCCGGACTGGTAGATGGTGGGCAGTCCGCTGCCCGGATGAGTTCCCCCGCCGACCAGCCAGCAATGCTGCAGTTCTTCAAAACGGTTGCGTGGACGCAAATACAGCATCTGGGAAAAGTTGTGGGTCAGGTTGAAAGTGGCTCCTGCATAGACATTGCAGTCATCCTGCCAGTTTTGCGGGGTGATCATTTTTTCCGCGACAATATGCTGACGCAGGTCAGGCATACCGCCGCGATTTTCGAGAGCATCTAGAATGCGGTTACGGATATCCGCAGCCTCCAGTGTCCAGTCGACCTTGCCACGCAAATTTGTGCAGGGCACCAGGATGTAAACAGCGGATTGTCCGGCAGGGGCGAGACTGTCATCCGTAATGCTGGGATTATGCACATAAAAAGAGAAATCTTCTGAAAAGACACCGCCATTGAAGATTTCATCGACATTTTTGCGATAATCTTTGGCGAAGACGATGGTATGGTGTGGCATGGGATAAATCTTGTTTACACCCAGGTAAAGCATAAACGTGGAACAGGAAAAACGCTTTTTTTTCAGGCGTTCCGGCGAATATTTTCGCAGTACACCGGTTGGAACGAGGTTGCACATTGCGTGCGCAAAATCGGCATTGATGATCACTTCATCACCGGTAACTTCCCTTCCATCTTGCAGCACAACTCCACGCACGCTGCGTCCATCGAGCAACAATTGGCGCACGGGTGTGTTCAGGTGCAGCTTGACGCCATTAGCGGTGGCAATTTCCGCCATTTTTTCTGAAATACGGTTGAGTCCTCCAAAGACGTGATAGATACCGAAATGGTGTTCGATGTAAGGGATAATGGCAAAGAGTCCGGGGCATTCCCAAGGCGACATACCGAGATATTTGGCTTGAAAAGTGAAGGAGAGGCTGAGTTTAGGGTCGGTAAAATATCCGTTGAGCAGGTCGTAGAGGGATTTGCCCAGCGCCAGATGCGGCAATGCCTTGAGCAGATTGAGAGAAAGCATACTGCTGAGTTTGTGATAGGGGCGTTCAAGACAAGGATAAAGACGAGCAAAACGGGCACCCTCGCGAGCAAGAAACCGTTCGCAGGTATTTTCCCGACCGGGGAAACATCGTGCGATCTCCTGTTTCATCGCCTCGCAATCCGTCGTTGGCTCCATGCGTCGATCATCGAACTGCAGACGGTACATCGGTTCCAGGCGCTTGAATCGGAGCAGTTTCTCGCTCTTGGCTCCCGCTTCTGCAAAGACTTTGTCGAGTACTTCTTTGAGCATGAGGAAGGTCGGCCCCAGATCAAAATGGAAGTTATTCAGCGTCACACGCGCATTCCGCCCGCCAACCTGTGGCTGTTTTTCAAAAACCTCGACTTCACAACCCCTTTTACCGAGAATCATCGCTGCGGTCAAACCGCCCGGACCCGCCCCTACTACCAGCACACGTTTGGCTTTCTGCATGGCCATCCTTTCTACCTTTCCTCTGAAAAGTTTGAATTGGCACTGTCTTCAATAGCGAAAATGTATGTAAGGATATTTTACACCTTGCCGAACCAAAATCAAGGAATGCACTGAATTTCCAGGATGAACAGAAGTGGGTGCAGTTCCCAAGTAGGTAGACCCCGTCCAAAAAGGGAAAGTGGCGCAAGCGGCCCGCTTGCGATGACAAAAACTCGACCAGATCTTAAAATAATCAAGGAATATCATTGAATCATGGGAAAAAACATTCCTCCTCCGTTCAAAATGAAATGGGGAGAGACCATCACAACCGGGCCGGTTGCGCCACTTTTGCCCCCGAACCCTTTTTGGACACCCTCGACCTATTTTTGGGAACAGTAGCCAATTTCATGGAGAGTACGACGCATGCTCGCAGTCAACGCCGCTTCCAAGAAATTTTTTCGGGTCGTTTCGTTTTTTCGTTGTTCAAAAAGAATCTTAATTCTGCGTAATTCTTGCGGATGCGGTATTGCAGATTTGTTGTTTTTGGTATACGTTATCTTTTTTACAGCAATGTTTTCATTACAGTCTTGTTATTTTGTTTTGCCAACAGGGAGATGAAAATGGTTAAAGCCACGCTATTTGGGAAAGTGCGCATCGTTTTCGGGATGTTGATGCTATGTTTATTCTGCCGTTTGAATGCAGCACCCGTCGGTCAGATTACCGTGGAGGTTACCCGGGGCAAGGTTTTGCTGGAGGCTCTCGAACAACTGGTGTTTTCAACGATTCAGACCAGGAAAGGGGCGGAATTTTCGCCGGCGACTCTGACTTCGGATATTGCTGTTTTGTACAAGACTGGAAGTTTCAGTGATATTCAGACCAGTTCGACGACGGCTGCGGATGGCTCGATTAAGTTGCTGTTTGTGGTTACCCCGAAAAAAACAGTAACGGAGCTGGCGGTGGAGGGAAACAGTGCTTACAAGAGCAAGTCTCTTTTGCGTGTGTTGAAGCATCCGGTCAATGTTCCAGTTGATGATGCGAAGCTGGCTGCTGACCGTATGGCATTGATGGAGAAGTATCGCGGCGGCGGATATTATGGGACGACGGTCACCACGCGTTTGAAGGATCA
>JAQVUB010000104.1:0-1790 GCA_028699735.1 Lentisphaeria bacterium
CCATTGGCAGACAAGTTCTTGTCCGACCGATCTGACCGATCATGGATGGGATCGAAAACCTCCCCAACAACTTACCATTTACAACTTACAACTTACATGGGTTGTGGGCGCCAGCCCACCCCAAGTCTTTTCGTGCTTTTCGTGGTTAAAAAAGACGATGGCAAAACGTTAGATTTATATTACATTAAGACTTTACCATGCCAGGAGAATATTTTATGGAGTCATTGACACATTCCGCACTAAGTGTATTGTTTGAGATCAGTTCGGCAGTGGTACATGAGCGCAATGTTCAGGCTCTGCTTGACAAGGTATTGGAGATTCTCAACCGGAAGATGGGGATGTTGCGCGGCACGATTACGCTGAGGCAGGGCGACATGTTTATTATTGAGGCGTCACAGGGGCTCGATGATGTTGAGAAAAAGCGTGGGCGATATCATCTTGGTGAAGGAATTACCGGGCAGGTGGCTGCCAGTGGAATTTCTGAACTGGTACCGGATATCAGCAGCGACAAGCGTTTTCTGGATCGTACGAAAGCCCGTGGCAAAGCCGGCAATGTCGCGTTTTTGTGTGTCCCGGTTTTTCGCAATAGCCAGGTGGTTGGCACCTTGAGCATTGACCGCAAGGGCAGTGACGAAGAGTCTCTTCGTGAAGATTTGAAGCTGCTGGAAATCATCGGCAATCTGACGGCGGAAGCGGTCTGGGTTCGTCAGCAGGAAGTCGAGGAGCATGAAATGCTGCTCGAAGAAAACCGGCAACTGCGCAGTGCCCTGGACAAGGAGGGTGCGCCCGGTGAACTGATCGGTTCCTGCCGCACCATGCAGAAAATTTTTGCCTTGATACGTCAGGTAGCCCCCAGTGATGCTACGGTCTTGATTCGCGGTAGTTCCGGTACAGGGAAAGAGCTGGTAGCCAATGCGATTCGGATGCTCAGTCCGCGGGCGGAGGGGCCTTTTGTCGTGCTCAACTGTGCTGCGTTACCGGAAAATCTGGTGGAAAGCGAGTTGTTTGGTCATGAGCGAGGGGCTTTTACCGGTGCATACAATCGTCGTATTGGTCGCGCGGAGGCAGCCGATGGTGGCACCCTTTTTCTTGATGAGATAGGGGATCTTGCTTTGCCGGTGCAGGTAAAGTTGCTGCGTTTTATTCAAAGTCGTACATTTTCGCGGGTGGGTGGCAATACGGAGATCAAAACAGATGTGCGTTTGCTGGCAGCCACCAGCCGGAATCTCGAAGAACTGATGTCAACCGGCAGATTTCGTGAAGACCTTTATTACCGCTTGAATATTTTTCCGATTGTCTTGCCGGATTTGAAGAACCGGCGTTCGGATATTGTCATGCTAGCAGAGCATTTTCTGGGGAAATTCAATATCAAATACAAGAGAAATATCCGTCGTTTATCGACTCCTGCGATCAACATGCTGATGTCCTATCATTGGCCTGGTAATGTGCGCGAGCTTGAGAACTGCATCGAGCGGGCGGTATTGACGGCGACAGACGAGTGCATTCACGGGTATAATCTGCCGGCATCACTGCAGACCGGCAAGGAGTCCGGGACGGAGCTGTTGCCTGAGGGGCAGGCGTCCTTCAACACCATGGTAGCGTCCTACGAGCGCGAGTTACTGGTTGAGAGTCTGAAGCGCCACAACGGAAACATGTCAGCGGCAGGGCGTGACCTGGGCTTGTCGCCACGCGTCATGCACTACAAAGTCAACCAGTATGGCATCCAGCCGGAATGGTTCAAACAATCCGCTGCCGGCAAATGACGGTTTTTAACAACGAAAAGACCCGGA
>JAQVUB010000104.1:1890-7739 GCA_028699735.1 Lentisphaeria bacterium
CAGCGGCATGAAAAAGAGTGGAAATTCCATCATGGAGCTGTCCCTGAACCTGACTCGGGGACGGCGTTTTTTTTGGGTGTTGGGTGGAATCACCCTGCTGGGACTTTTACTTCGGGTGTTGGTTAGCTGGCAACTGTATCCGAGTCCATCCGTGCAGAATCCGCTGGTTGAGACCGATATGGCGACCTACCGGCGTCTGGCGTTGGCTATCAGTCAGGGGGACTGGCCCGCTTTCTTTGATTATCAACCATTTTATTATACGATTTTTCTGCCATTTTTGTTTTTTTTCTCTCCATCGGGCAGTCTCTTTCCGGTGGTTCTTGCCCAGATTTTACTGGGGACGGCGTCGATCTGGCTATGCGGGATTACGGCGGGGAAGCTGTTTGGCCGCAGGGCGGGCTGCCTGGCGGCTCTGTTGCTGGCCGCATCGCAATTCCATATTTTTTATACACCGTATCTGCTGCTGGAAGTGCTGCAGAGTTTCTGGATGGCCTTGATTCTCTACTGGAGTGTTAGGGTCTGCCGGACGAATGCCATTTGGGACTGGAGCCTGCTGGCGTTGTTTTGCGCGTTTTCCACGCTGACCCGCGGCAATGCCCTGCTGTTTGTGCCGGGAATTCTGCTGCTGTGCTGCTGGAAAAATTACAAGAGTCTGTGGCGTGCGGCGTCTCTGTCCGGTCTGATTGTGCTGCTTTTCTATTTGCCGCAACTGCCGTATTCCTGGCGAAATTTTCAGCATTTCGGGCGTTGGCGGGGGCCTTCCGTGGCTGGCGACAAGGTACTGGCTTTAGGCAATACTCCTGAGGCACCGCCAGGGGGTCTCGAATATCCTCGCAGCTACCATGAATGGTGCCGCCAGGCCGATGATCCGGATCCAGTCCTTCGCGAGCGTGTCAGCCGGAAGATGCTGGATCGTTTGCGGACGGAACCCTTGCTTTATCTCGAGCAGAAATTCCGTACGTTCCTTTTATTCTGGGATAAGATGGAAATTCCGAACAATATTGCACTTGCTGCCGAAGGGCGTTACAGCTGGCTTTTGCGTTTTCCTCTGCTTTTTCGGTTTTCGCTGCTGGGCAGTCTGGGGCTTGGGGGGCTTTTGTTATGTCTTTCCCGCCTGAATGCCGGGCGAAGCTGTCTGGTATACGGGATACTGGCCTACTGTGCAGGAACCGTTGCCTTTTATATGCTGGCCCGTTTTCGGATTGGCTGCCTGCCTTTGCTGTGTGTGGCCGGCGGTGGCGGGGTGCGCCTGCTGCTGAGCGGCTGGGGGCAGAGCGGGCAGGAATTTCGTATGCGGCGGCATCGTCGTCTGCTGCTGTTGCTGCTGGCCGTATTTCTGGTGAATTCCGCCTATAGTCACTATCACCAGTTTATCGAGCCGGCTTTTCTGCGTCGTTTTCAGCCCGATGGCATGGTGCTGGATTTGCCAGCTGGTCTGGTGATTTATGATCATGGCCCCCTAACTGTGGGGGGTACTGTATTGATGCCGCTCGAGGAGGAAGTACTGGCTGTAGAGAAGGAGTTTTCCATTCCGGTGGGATTGTGTTCACGGGTTCAGGATCAGGAAGGCCTGGTCTGGCTGCGCATTATGACGGAAGCTCCCAGCAAATTCACTTTTGATCTGGAGCATAGCACGCAGAAGATCCGCTGGTCGGATTTCACAAAGGATCGCATGAATACCTGGGCGCGTTTCCGCATTCCGGCAGTGCAGGTTGAAGACGGCAAAGTCCGTATGCGGTTTCTTCTGCGGAAAAATTCCGGAAACTGCTGGGTTGCCTTTGACCAGTCCCGAAATTACGAAAGAACCAAAATCCAGGAGTCCAGTAAGGCGCTTCAGCTGGTTCCTATGGAACTCTTCGCCGAACTGGAAATTCTTTTTTAACAACGAAAAAACACAAACTGACACGAATTTTTTTCGTGTCAGTTTGTGTTTTTCGTTGTTAAAAAAGAAGTGCGATGCGCAGGGTGGCGGCGATTGCCCGGGCACGGTCATAAAGGTTTTCACGGGCGGCAGCGAGTGTTTTGTCCAGAGGAGCGACTTCCGAAAGGGTAGAGAAGACTGCCTGGAATTTTTGTCGCAGCGGGTTTTGCGGGCCTTTGACTGCTCCGGACAGGAGGATAGCCGGGACTCCTGCGTTGTTTGCCAGTTCCGCGACGACGGCCGGCAGTTTACCGTAGCAGGTCTGCTCGTCGGTGCGGCCTTCGCCGGTAATCAGCAGGCTGGCGCCGCAGAGGTGTTCTTTGAGTCCGACCAGTTCAGCAACCAGGTGTGCACCGGATTCCATGCGTGCTCGAAGCAGTGCGCGCAGTCCCAGGCCCAGGCCTCCGGCAGCGCCGTCGCCAGACTGGCAGGTATCTGAAATCAGACCCTGTTTCATCAGAATATTTCCCCAATTCTGCAGGCCGGCTTCGAGGATTGGCAACATTTCCGCTGTGGCGCCTTTTTGGGGCGCGAAGACGGCTGCGGCGCCGGTCGGGCCGGTCAGGGGATTGGTGACGTCGCAGGCGACCCGGATTTTGATTTGCCGGTTCCATTGCGCAAGGCCGCTCAGATCGAGTGATGCGAGCTGCTGCAGGACGCCGCCGCCTTCCGCTAATTCCTGTCCATGGGCATCGAGCAGACGGCAGCCGAGGGCGCGGGCCATTCCTGCGCCACCGTCAACAGTAGCGCTGCCGCCGATGCCGATGATGACTTCGCGGGCGCCGAGGCGTTGGGCTTCCAGCAGCAGCTGTCCGGTTCCGGCGGTGCTCGTCAAAAGGGGGTTCATTTCTTGTTTGCTGAGCAGTTCGAGGCCGCTAGCGGAGGCCATTTCCATGACCGCCTGGGCGGTCTCCGGGAGGAAGGCAAATTCAGCCTGCACAGAGCGTCCGAGGGGGTCTTTGACAATGACCTGATGGCGCTCCCCTTTTCCGGCGGCAAGGATGGCCTCGACGGTGCCTTCGCCGCCATCGGCCATTGGCAGACAGATAAATTGCGCGTCGGGCAGTTCCTGCTGAAAGGCTTCGTGCAGGATGGAGCAGACTTCCGGGCTGCGGATGCTGCCTTTGAAGGAATCCGGTGCAAAGATAATTTTCATGGCTTGATATCCGTCATGCAGTGATTTTTTTAAACAACGAAAAGCACGAACCGACCCGAAAAAAATCATGCTTGCAGGGTTCCGGTGATTTCCGCGACGCTCTCGACGTGGTGTTCATCGAGCCAGGCCCGGATGCCTTCTGGGATTTCGAGCAGGCATTTGGGGTTGCTGAAGATGGCGGTGCCTACGGCGATGGCGTTGGCACCGGCCATCAGGAATTCGAGGGCATCGGCGGCATTGGAGATGCCGCCCATACCGATGATTGGAACTTTGACCGCTTTTCGGGCTTCATAGACCATGCGCAATGCGATGGGTTTAATGCCGGGGCCGCTGTAACCGCCGGTGATATTGGCAATGCGGGGTTTCCGGGTCTCCAGATCAATGGCCATGCCGGGGATGGTATTGATCAGCGAGATCATATCACTGCCATGATCGACGGCACAACGGGCAAAATCACCGATTTTGGTGACGTTGGGACTGAGCTTCGTAATCAGCGGCAGAGTGCTGACCTTGCGGACGGCCGAAACCACGGCGGCCTCCTGTACAAGATCCGTGCCAAAGGCAATGCCGCCTTCCTTGATATTGGGACAAGAGATGTTGATCTCCAGTGCGGTAATGCCCTGCTTTTCAGCTTCGAGGCGTTCGGCGACTTCGGCATACTGCGCAATCGTTTTGCCCCAGATATTGACGATCACCGGGCAGGGAACCGTTCGCAAAAACGGCAGATATTCGGGATCGTGAATGAATTTTTCCAGGCCTGGATTCTGCAGCCCGATGGCATTGAGCATGCCGCCATAGACTTCGACCGTACGTGGCATGTTGTTGCCATCAGAAGGGAAAGGGGAAACTCCCTTGACGGTGATGGCGCCAAGAGCTGCAAAAGGCAGCAGATCCTGATACTCACGGCCGTAGCCAAAGGTGCCGGAAGCGGTAATGACCGGATTGCGCAGGAAAAGGCTGCCGAGTTGAACGGAAATATCAGGCATGAAAACTCCTGAAAACTTTTTTTTACAACGAAAAAACACGAAAAGGCACGAAAATTTTAATGGGCTTGTTGCTTTGACGGATGAGCTTGCATGCGAATTCGCAGTCTGGCCGGTTGATTCACCGGCCGATCAGCCGGTGAGGATGTACGAAAAAACTTTTTTGAGAGGGAAGGCAAAAGTGTGAATGCGGTATAATTTAAAGCCGGAAAGAAGTTTTGTCGTACAGAAGGAGCGAACAATTTGTGGTATGGGTTGATAATGCTGGGAATTTGCGGGATTGTGCTGATATTTCTGGCACAGTTTCGGCTTTGGCTTGCGGCCGCAATTCTGACGAATCGTCGCCCTTCCTTGCTGTTCATTATGCCGGCGATTTTCTTAAGTGCAGCAATGTTGCTGGGGCTTTCCGCTTTTTTCAGGCTCGGGAGTCTGCCTGCGTCTGAACCCGAAGAGGTCTCACATTTGTATGTGCTTCTGGATTGTTCGGTCAGCATGACTGCTGAGGCTGGACAGGGTGTCAGCCGCTTGGCTCTGGCAAAAAAGGGGTTGCGGCACCTTCCTTCGGCTCTTGATGGCTGGGAATTGGCTCTGGTGACTTTTGCCGGGGAACCCCTGCTGGATTTTCCCCCAAGTACTGATCATCGCGGCTGGCTGGATGCCCTGGAAGCGGTTTCACCGGAACGGCCTCCACTGTCTGGATCTTCTCCGGGCAGAGGCGTGCAGCTGGTTGCTGAAACGGCTGCTCTTTGTACATCCGGAAAGGCCGTCGTTCTGCTGGTCAGCGATGGGGAGGTAAATGTAGAAGAGCTCGAGCAGGAAGAGGCCCTCTGGCAGCAGCGTGATTTGCCCTGTCTTTTTGTGTTGACGGGTGCCCCCGGCGAACAAAAGGCAATTCCAGATCCTACCGGCTGGCTGGCCGCAAGGGTTCCTTCAGGGAAGGCCTTGTCCATAGCGGATGATCAGGAGATGCTCCGGCTTCTTGGCTTGTCAGCAAGTCCCTTTGAGGTTATAACGGAGCAGTTTGAAGCAGGTGATGCTGCTGTACTTTCTGAAAAAATACAGCGTCTGATCGGAGAAAACTTGGGGCAAAGTGGCGTTGATGCAAAAAGTGGGGGAAACAGACCGCTTTTTTTGCTGCTTTTGGCGGCTGCCTGTGCGTTGTTGTCCATTTTCAGCAGCGGATATGGTTTGCCGAAAATGAACATTCTTCTGCTGGTGGCTGTTCTCGGCGGAATGCCGTTGCCGGCCGGAGCCGATCCGGCTCTGGAACTCTGTCGTGAAGCCGTACAGAAGACGGATCATCCCGATGAATTGCGCAGAGCCATTGGCTTGTATCAGCAGGCTTTGCGTCTGCAGCCGGGACTGGAACTGGCCGCGCGCAACCTGGAATATACGCTGCTGCAACTCGATAACGCGATCAGCTCCCGGCAGAAGAAAACAGCCCCGGATTCAGCACTCCAATCTGCCGACCAGCCGGAAAAAGCGCCTGTCGGAGGTGACGCAGGGGGGGTATCCGCTGTGATGACTGCTGATGAGCAAGCGGCACAGATCCGCGGAACCACCGGGGCAAAGAATGGCACCTGGCGGGAACTGCAATCACGCCGCAGAAAAATGATCAAACCGCCTCCAAAGTGCAAACCGTGGTAATACGTCCATTTTTTTTAACAACGAAAAAACACAAAAAAAACGAAACACAACTGACAACTTCAATCGGGTATTTCCGACATTTTTACCGGGCGTGCGCATTCCAGGGATTTTTCGGTGGCGAAGATGATGCGGTGGGTTTGAT
>JAQVUB010000105.1 GCA_028699735.1 Lentisphaeria bacterium
TCGGTTCGGCATACTCTTGCTCATACCCCGGTTTTCTGTTTCCTTTCAGATACAACCGGCAGCTATTTCCGGCAAGTTAAGCCGCACACCCCTTGCATCACTGCAATTGCTTCTCTGCAAAGCATTCTGCAATTTCTGGCGAAGTCAAAAAGGTTTTATCGTAATGAGTTTCTGCGATGTTGCCGTTGTTATGCTTGCCCACAACGGGGAAGAATATACAAAATATGCTCTGGAAAGTATTCTTGCCGCCGCTACCAGGCCTTGGGAGATTTTTCTGGTTGACAATGCATCTTCCGACAACACCCCTGCCCTGTTCAAGCAGTTTGCACCCCTTCTGAAACGAGCTGGCATTAAGGTGCATTCCTGGCGCAATAAGGAAAACAAGGGGTGTTCTCTGGCTCGCAATGAAGCATGGGAAAAAGTCAGCTCCCGTTTTACCGTCTTCATGGATAATGATGCTGCAATCTGTTCCAGAGACTGGCTGGCACGATTCATAACCTGCTTCGATGAACACCCAAAGCTGCGAATCCTCGGCGGAAAAATGATTTATCCCTGGCAACCGCACCTCATCCAATCTGCAGGAGTCCTGATCAACCCCTTGGGTCGCGTCGCATTCCGCGGACGCGGCGCCGAGCGTAATGATCCACGCTTTCAGGCCTTCTGGCCAGCATGGGGGCTAATCAGTGCCTGCTGGATGATGCGTACCGATCTGCGCGACGAAGTCGGATACCTCGATGAGACTTTCCATCCTGTGCAGTATGAAGACCTCGATCTCTGCATCAGAACCCGCCTCGCAGGCTGGGAAATCGCTTATACCCCACTCGTCGAAATTTATCACTTCGAAGGTAAAACAACCAACGCGTCAGGTGACGAGCAGTATATAACCAATATTGCCAAAAATTCCCTGAAATTCCGGGAAAGGTATCACGCACTTTTCAAAACCTTTCCAGATGATACCCCCCCTGAAGATTTTCGTTGGCTTACCAGAAAAGAACTCGGGTTGACCGAATCTCTTGATTTGAGCATCCGCTGAGGCGCTCATGGAAATCCTCTATTCCAAAGTTGAAATTCAAAAGCGGATCTACTTGTTGGGGCAGGAAATCTCAGCTTTTTATCAACATAGCCCGCTGACCATCGTTGCCTTACTGAATGGGGCTCTGATCTTTTCTGCCGATCTGGCCAGAACCATCACCTGTGAAGATTGTTTTCTGGACTGTATGGCGGTCAACAGTTATCGTGGCCATGACAGCAGTGGAGAACTCCACTTCCGCTGCGAACCCAAACTACCAGTTACTGGACGTCACCTACTGCTCGTCGATGGCGTCCTGGATACTGGCCTGACCCTCAGTAAAGTCTCTGAATATTTGGCCGGCAGAGGAGCACTCTCGGTTCGCAGCTGTGTTCTGGCCGAAAAAATCCGTCCGCGTGCCTTTTCCACAAGGCATGCGGACTGGTGCGCTTTCCAGGTGCCTGACCGATATCTTGTCGGTTGTGGCATGGATTCCAATGAAAATTTTCGCCAGTTGCCCTATATCGCTGCTCTGGACTGAGCTTGATCTGCCAAAATCACATTTTCCCACCCGATCCGACCAATATTCTATCCTTGAAGCTTTTTTAACCACGAAAGGCACGAAAAAGCACGAACTTTTTTAGAGTTGTGTTCGTGTGATGATTGTAATCTTCAAAATTTTCGTACTACTATCGCGCCAAATCTTGTTTTTCGAGAAAGATTTTTCAGAAAGCTAATCCGCAAGCCCTTGGTATACAGGTTATTCTCCGACTGATCCGACCGATCCGACTGATCCGACTGATCTTGAACGGGATCGGAGACCTCCCCAACAACTTACCACTTACAACTTACAACTTACATGGGTTGTGGGCGCCAGCCCACCCCAAGTTTTTTCGTGTCTTTCGTGGTTAAAAAAGCTTTTTGGACGGGGTTTACGTACGGCATGACGGTAAGGGCGTTATTTGTCCTCTCAACGGCTTGATTATTGCCCTGCAAAATATTATATTTTTTGTTTTGCCTGCTGTTTCTGATCCGGTACCCGGTGTGCGGATATCTCACTGAAACAGCTCTGTCACCAGAATCACGTAAGGATTCACTTTATGCCAGCCAATAATGAAGTCGGCGCCAAAATCCGGAATTTGCGCGAATTGCGGGGAATCTCCCTGGATGAACTCGCTCAACGCTGTCAGATGCAAGCCCAGCAGGTCAATAAAATTGAAGCAGGGGAAATTGCCACTTCTCTGACGCCACTTTTGAAAATCGCCCGCGGCCTGGGGGTGCGCCTGGGGACTTTTCTGGATGATGCAGAAGCCTCCGGGCCGGTGCTCTCCCGGGCGCAAGACAGCTGCAGGACAGTCCGTTTTGCCGGTGCCGGAGATGTCAAGGGACTGGATTTCCATCCTTTGGCCGCCAACAAAAGTGACCGCAACATGGAGCCATTCATCATCGATGTGCATCCACCGCTCTCCAGCAACTTTGAACTTTCCAGCCATGAAGGCGAAGAATTCATCTATGTTTTGGATGGGGCCGTTGAAATCGCCTGGGGTAAAGAAAAGTATCTGCTCCAGCAGGGTGAAAGCATTTATTACGATTCCATCACGCCGCATCATGTGCATGCAGTCAATGGAAAAGACGCCAGAATCCTGGCGGTCGTCTACGCCCCATACTGAAGATCAACGGCATCCGCCCCGATCCCGCTTCCCGGCGCCCAACCCAGGACTCCCACGATGAAATATACAGATCAGCTTTTCAGCGAAAAAACACTTGGCGAATTTTTTGATGATTTGCTGCAGAAGCAGCCCGATCATCCGTTTATCATGTACCCCGACCGCGGCCTGGTCTGGACCTATGCGGATTTTTATGAGCGTACGGATCGCATGGCCAAAGGGTTGCTGGCTATCGGCGTGGGTAAAGGAGATCATGTCGGAATCTGGGCACGCAATGTACCCGAATGGCTGACCCTGATGTTTGCCACCGCCAAAATCGGAGCGGTACTGGTGACCATCAATACCAACTACAAGATTCACGAAGCCGAATATGTCATGCGCCAGTCGGACATGCACACGATTGCCATTGTTGACGGGCAACGCGACGTCAGCTTCATCGATATTATCTATCAACTCGTCCCGGAATTAAAGGAACAACCCCGCGGACATCTGAAAAGCAAACATTTTCCATTCCTGAAAAACGTCGTTTATATCGGCCAGGAGAAGCAACGCGGCATGTACAATACCAGCGAACTCTTCCAGCTGGGAAACAGCCAGAGCGACGAACAGCTGCAAACGGCCAAAACCGGCCTCGACCGGCATGAAACGATCAACATGCAGTATACCTCGGGCACCACCGGATTCCCGAAGGGGGTCATGCTCAGCCATCGAAATATCCTCAACAACGGCTTCTATATCGGGGAGCGCCAGAACCTGACCAGCGAAGACAGGGTCTGTATCCCTGTGCCCCTTTTCCACTGCTTCGGCTGCGTCCTGGGCATCATGGCGGTGTTCAGCCACGGCGCCACCGCCGTCATGGTCGAACAATTCGACCCGCTCCTCGTGCTGGCCTCTGTGCAGAAAGCCAAAGCAACGGCTCTATATGGTGTACCGACTATGTACTTTGCGGAATTAAACCACCCGATGTTCAATATGTTCGATCTGAGCAGCCTGCGCACGGGCATCATGTCCGGAACCCTATGCCCGGTCGAACTGATGCGCCGCGTAATGACTGAAATGCATATGCCTGAAATCACCATCCCCTACGGCCTGACTGAAGCAGCTCCGGTGTTTATCATGAGCGGTGTAAATGATTCCATCGAAAGGCGATGCACTACCGTCGGCACAGGACAACCCCATATCGAAATCAAATTGATTGATCCCGAAACCGGCAACGTCGTTCCGCCCAATACCCCCGGTGAAATTTGCTGCCGCGGATACAATGTGATGAAGGGATACTACAACATGCCCGAGGAAACTGCCAGAGCAATTGACTCAGAAGGCTGGTTGCACAGCGGTGACCTCGGCGAAGTCGATGAAGAGGGATACTATAAAATCACCGGACGGCTCAAAGATATGATCATCCGCGGCGGTGAAAACATTTACCCGCGGGAAATTGAGGAATTTCTGATGAGCCACCCCAACGTCGAACAGGCCGAAGTTGTTGGCATCCCTGATCAACGCTACGGTGAAATCGCAGGAGCGTTCATCATCCCCGCACTTGGAAAATCCGTCAGCGAAGAGGAACTGCGCGAATTCTGCCGCCAGAATATCGCCTTCTACAAAACACCGGCGCACTTTTTCATCGTCAAGGAATTCCCGCAGACCGCCAGCGGTAAAATTCAGAAATTCAAACTCCGCGAACAGGCTCGCAAAATCCTTGGCCTTCCCTGAACAACCAACCATCCTGAAAAGCAGCTTATCATGAAAAATCTGGCCATTGCAGGCAGCGCACACATCCATACCCCGAACTTCCTGAAAATCCTCGGAAAACGCACGGATTGCCGTGTTCAGAAAATCTGGGATCATGATCCGGCTCGGGCCGCAAAAAATGCGGACATCCTGCAGGCGGCAACCTGCGCTTCGCCTGAGGAAATCTGGCAGGATGCCGGAATTGATGCGGTCATCATCTGCTCGGAAACCAACCGGCACAAGGATCTGGTCTTAGCCGCTGCCGAGGCCGGAAAACACCTTTTCGTTGAAAAACCACTGGGATTTTCCGCGGCCGATGCCAAACAGATGGCTGAAGCTATCCGCAAAGCAGGAGTACTCTTCCAAACCGGATATTTCATGCGGGGAAACCCCGTCTATCAATTCCTCAAAGAACAAATACAGAAAGGCAGCTTCGGGAAAATCACCCGCGTCCGCCACAGCAATTGCCATTCAGGTTCCCTGAAAGGCTGGTTTGACCAGGACTGGCGCTGGATGGCTGATCCTGAAATCGCCGGCTGCGGCGCATTCGGCGACCTGGGAACGCATTCTCTCGATCTGCTGCTCTGGATGCTGGGAAAACCCTCCCAGGTGACTGCGCAAACCCGCATTGTCACCGGACGCTATCCCGGCTGTGACGAAAGTGGCGAGGCTCTGCTGTGTTACTCGGATGGCTGCCTGGCCAGCCTGGCTGCCGGCTGGGTTGATATCGCCAGCCCCATACAGATGGAAATCTCCGGCACCGAAGGACACGCTTTCGTCATGGACTCCCAACTCTATCTGAAAACGGACAAGTTGCCCGGTGCCGATGGTCAACAACCCTGGACCGACTTGCCAGCTCCCCTGCCCCATGCCTTTGAACTTTTCCTCAATGCCCTTCATGGACAAGCGGCAACTCTCGTCTCCGCAAAGGAAGCAGCTCTGCGAAATATCGTCATGGAAGCAATGTATAAGGCCGCCAAAAACAATACATGGGAAACTATCAGCTGCTGAGCAGGGGGCAATTTAAAAAGTGGCGCAACCGTCCCGGTTGTGATGTGCATGGGGGAAGAAGGGTTCCGGTTTTAAAAGTGGTGCAACCTTCCCGGTTGTGATGTGCATGGGGAAAGAAGCACACGGGAGCGTTCGGGCGTGTGAGGGCAAACAACAATCACAACCGGGACGGTTGCGCCACTTTTTTAACCTGCCCCCTTAAATATTTTCCCGCCGTGAAAAGAGCAGCCAGAGAAAAAAGGGTCCCCCCAGCAGAGCCGTAATGATGCCTGTTGGGATTTCCACCGGAGCAATCAGACAACGCCCGATGGTATCACAGATCACCAGAAAACCGCCTCCGAACAGGATACTGGCCGGAGCCAGGCGGCGATGGTTGTCTCCCACGAACATTCTGCAAATATGCGGGCAAACCATGCCGACGAATCCGATCGGGCCGCAAAAGGCGACCACACTGCCCACCATCAGGGATACCGCAAAAAAGAAGACCTTGCGAATCCGTATGACATTGACTCCCCGGCTGAGTGCAAATTCATCGCCAAGAGCCAGCAAATTCAGGGCATCTGCCTGCCATAAAATCAGCAGCATTCCAACCCCGCAAAAAAAAGTCAGCTGCTTGACTTCCTGATATCCGACCGTTTCCACCCCGCCCATCAACCAGCGCATCTGCTGCTGCAACTCGGTAAAATCACTGAGATACTGAAACAAAAGGATCAGGCTGGAAAAAAAGAAGCTGACCGCCACACCAGCCAGCAGCAGTACTGACGGAGTGACACTGCCGCGCAAGCTGGTCAACCCATAGACCAGAATAATGGTTGCCACTGCTCCCAGAAAAGCCGCAGTACTGGAAGCGTTGAAGCCCGGTAAAGCTAGCATTCCCCCCAGATAGATGTGAATAGTCACTCCCAGGGAAGCGCCGCTGGAGACCCCAAGAGTGTACGGCGTCGCCAAGGCATTTCTGAACATCCCCTGAAAACACATTCCACACAAGGCCAGCGAAGCACCGGACACATAAGCCAGAAGAACCCGAGGAACCCGCATCTTCCAGAAGATCGTATGACCAATGCTGCTGTCGGGACTCAGAATCTCAGGCAGTGAGATAGACTGCCCCATCCAAGGTGCCACTGCCAAAACCAGCAGGGATACCGCCACGAGCAGGATCCAGAACCAGGTTAAATTGGATATTTTTCTGTCCGGCATGCTTAACAACCGTCAGACTTCATCGCCAAGATGTGCATTCTTTTGCAGATAACGTGCATAGTCCGCTACGGCCTCCTCCAAAGACATCGGCTGACCAGTATACCCGGACGAATAAAGCTTGTCCATTTCCAGGCAGGTGAAATACTGATACCTGAGACGCAATTCCTCCGGCATGTCAATAAACTCAACATCCAAAGGTTTTTCGAGCGCTGTAAACATTGCCCGGGTCAGATCCAGCCAGGAACGCACTTTCCCGAAACCAATATTGAACAGTCCGCAGCTGGCATGACCGCCCAGCATAAAGAAAACCGTCATGTCTGCGGCATCTTTAACGTACAGAAAGTCGCGCACCTGTTCCCCATCACGGTATTCCGGACGATAAGACTTGAACAACTTCACCCGCCCGCTGGCCTGAATCTGTTCAAAAGAACGCAGTACCATGCTGCGCATATGCGCCTTGTGGTATTCATTTGGACCAAAGACATTCGAGTACTTCAGGCCGGCAAAGGAGGCGCCGCTGCCAGACGGCTTCAGCAACAGCCCCTGATGCAGAAGATACTGATCAAAAAGCTGTTTCGAATAGCCGTATTTGTTCAGCGGACGCAGTTGCCCGATCTGCGCTTCGTCATCACGGAAGCCGCATTCCCCGTCGCCATAGGTCGCCGCACTGGAAGCGTAGATCATCCGGCTGCCATATTGCAATGCATAATCGCAAAGCCGTTTTCCATAGGAAAAATTATTGTCGACAAGGTAACTGGCATCCCCCTCCGTCGTGTCCGAACAGGCTCCCAGATGAAAAATCACCTTAAAAGCACGGTTGAAATGATTCGTGTTCAGCAGCTCCCGGAACGAATCCTTTTCATAATAATCCAAAAAACGCAATGCACGAAGATTCTGCCATTTTTCACCGTTGCCCAGATGATCGACAACAACGATCTGATCATAGCCGAGTTGATTCAAACGCCAGATCACCGCACTGCCGATCAACCCGGCACCGCCAGTCACCAGTATCAATGGATCATTCGCGCTTGCAGACACGGATTTTTCCGAAATCATATTTAATCCTCTTCGTAGCTCCAGCAATTTAAATTTGTTTGTACCACGGTCAGCAGCACAAACAAC
>JAQVUB010000106.1 GCA_028699735.1 Lentisphaeria bacterium
CCAGTCAATCAGATCACGCATGGTTGCACCGGCTGGAAAACCCGGGAAACGGTAGCCGCCTTTCAGATTCTGCAGGGAGATCAAGCCGTTTTCCCCAGCCAGTTCTAGCAGGACTTTGGGCTTCAGGTCGGGATACCATGTTCGCACACTTTCGAGGTCTCCGCTGTAGAGCAGATAATCATGCGCCAGCAGCGGCATGGACAATGACCATTCCGTCGGCCAGGTGGGATACTCAAAAAGCCGTTCGATCGTCTTCCGGGCAATTTCATAATGATCGTCGCAGCAAAAATAGCCCAGCTGATTGATGTAGGCATCCCCCTCATATGCCTGGCGCTCGCGGTTGCCATCGACAAAAATGCCGAACACATTGCTGGCTTTCATCGTATACTTGCAAAAATCCCAGACCTGATTAAGCACCTCATCCGAACAGGAGAAATCCGCCGCATCATCCCGGAACGGGCCAAACAACGCCTGCTGACGAACGCAGATATCCCCCTTGCAACCGCGCACTTCAGCATAACGGAACGGGGCGATTTCGGGTTCCACCGTCAAGGTGCCTTCGCAGTATCCCGGATGCGTCATCGTCATTTGGTACGAATGTCTGCCCGGCTGGATATCCAGGGTCTGTTCCTGGTAGATTCGCGATCCGCCCGGATCCTGTTCGATGCGCCCGTTTCTGCAAACTTCACCGACCGCAACCTGAATGCTCTGCGCCTCCGCAGAATCAATCTCCAACTGCAAACGCCCAAACGCATGCCGGCCAAAATCAGCAAATAAAGTATCCGGAGCCGGTTGAGTCTGTTCCCTTGGGATAATCATCTGTTCCTGCATATCGATATCTGCTCTGCCTTCCTCTTCAATGCTAAACTCTAAAGCTTTCAACCCTGCCTGACATTGCGGTTGATTCATTTTTCCGAAACTCAACCTGACAATGGAAACTCGAAAAAAAATCCTGGATTCCGGCAAAGTTACCAGCAAACAAGATAATCCTCGTTCTTCATGAGTGCAATAAAAAACCGCAAAAATTCTACGCCGTTAAAACGTTATAGCTAGACCCCATCCAAAAAGGGTTTTTAACCACGAAAGGCACGAAAAAGCACGAATTTTTTTTAGAGTTTGGTTGGTGAGTTGATCGTAACCCTCAGAAATTTTGTTGTATTGCAAGCCAAAGGCATCAAAAGGCAAATTTTGGCGATGAAGTATCAGGTTTGGACATCAGCTTCCCTACAAAATGTTCGTGCTTTTTCGTGCCTTTCGTGGTTAAAAAACCTTTTTGGACGCCCTCTATCTATAGGTCAAATTCTCCCTCCGGTCCCCTGCACCAGGCCTCGACTGTTCTGTCGTGGGCGCCCAAATGCCCATCACAACCGGGACGGTTGCCCCACTTTTTAAAACCTGCTCCATGTCCCCTATCAATTGCCGGGCTGAATCTGCATTCTCGATTCCGAAAGGGCCCGCAGCAACTTCCCTTTCCAGGTCTCCATTTCCACGGGATTACTTTTCTCCATCAGACCGTTGAGCACATCCGGTTCCACCAAGGCCCTCGCTTCCTGACTGGAGGATTTCTTTGCCAGGTTGAGATAATACATATCCTCAAGCCCTTCCCTGAGAGCCTCAAAGCGCATGGTGGGAACAGGGCCATGGTCACTATGATGAACAAGGAACATTCCACGCATGACCTTGTCCTCACGGCTATCGTAATTATTACCCCGCCAGGAGTTCAAAGTCCAGAGAAAAATTCCTGATGCCCCGGTTAGATATTCCCTTATGCCACGGAAGCGAAAATAGCCGTGATAATCCTCAACCGTACCCCCTATGCTGCACATGTAAGGAGAAAATGGTTTCCCGCTTTCCTGAATGATCTTCATAACTTGAGGGGCTGTCGAATTCATCGTGAGCAGGTATTCCAGCGGAATCCAGTAGTCAACACTGTTCTTGAGAACTTCAAAATCATCCACTACACTCCAGTTGGCCATGGTCTGATGGACTCGAAAACCGTTCTTATGGGCAATTTCCGCAGCGATCAAAACTTCCGGCAAATCCGCGCTGCGGGGTTCATCCCAGACCGGGACCCAAAAGCGCTTGAAGTCAATGCCGTACTTTTGCAGGAAAGCGCTCCAGCGAACCATGGCAAGCTCGAAAATTTCCCGCGTTCCGGGATCCTTCAGCGTATGCGGGAGACCGGCTTTCTGCAGGCGTTGCATCAGGACTGCCCAGACACCATAATGATAGGACCAGTCCAACCCGCTGGCCATCAGGGCCTCTTCGTTGAAAAGATAGTCCTCAGCCTTCTCTGACACGTAAACCTTGCCATTTTCGATCTTAACAGCCTGATTGAAGGGATCAGCAACATGTATGATGTTCACATGGTATTCCTGCAGGCGCTTGATCCAGCGGTCAAACTGCCCCTTTGTAAATTCCGGGCGTCCCACATGGTAGCGCTGTCCGGCCACATACGGGCCGTACAGATAGAAGTCCAATGGCAGACGGGCTGGCATGGTTAACCCCAGAACTTCAGCCACGACTTTGATGCTTCGCTGAGGCACATCGCAATTGATGGGAATAAGGGTGAACCCCCATTCGTAGAGTCCAGGAGGCAGTCTGGTCATGAAGTCCAGATACAGGGCGGCGACGTCATTGCCGGGAACAGAAATCACAGAACACTCATTCAGACCGGACACGATCTCGAAGGAGACTTGCTTGCTTAACGCCCGATATGGAAGCACTTCCTTGAAAGCCAGCAACTCGGAATAATGCTGCCCGCTGCCTTTCACTTCCCATTCCGGCTCCAAACGGTAACGGAGGTTTTCACTGCTGTCATTGACCAGAACAATGGGAACCCCCTCACGGTCATTCCGAGCCAGGGTGATATGGATGGTCTCCGTCTCGGCAACCTCTTCCACCGGCTCAAAATCGGAAAAGATGGCGGTTAAGAAAGGCGTACGGTAAATACGAACCCCCTTCGACACGCCTCCCCCTGCAGGTTTGGCGTTCCCCTTTGCAGCTGGAGGAATGGACACAAAGCCGGCTGTTGCCATCGTCATTGGCACGGCAAATGAACTGCTGGGACGCCAGCTCTGAAGTTCGTAGGTACCCTGAGTAACGCCAGCGCGGGCTTCTCGACAGAAATTCAGCCTGAACCATGCATCCGCTCCTGGCTGAATACCGAGAGAATGCAAGGGAATTGCCAGCTCCACTTCATACCCCTTTGCGGAAATTTTTGCCCCATATGTAATTCCCTCGCAGTTCCAGAGCGGTGATTTGTTTCGGGAATCATACAAGGCTCCATTGGCATTGACGATAAACTGAAATACATTGGCCGAATTGCTCAAACTGTCTGTGATGAAAACCTCAATGCAGTCATCCATCCACAGGCTCTCATCCCTGCCTTGGAAACGACGCTTCAACTGATCGGGTGCGCCAGTCTGACAATCAAAATGCAACTTCAGCACTCCATTTTCATAGGAAGTTGTAAAGACCGTGGGGCATTCAGGTTTGCCGGTTCCATCCGCCTTGCCCATTTCCAGTTCGTAATGCTTTGTCAAATCCAAATAAAATGCGTCTGAACTCTCTGCACTGCCAGCACCTTCCCTTGCATCTGGTTTCCGCACTCTGGAAAGATTGCGCTGGCCATAAAACCGGCTGACAAGGTTTTCGATAAATGGTGAAACCGGATAGCGATGAACGCTCGTTGCATAATTATAAATCAAAGTGCCACCGCCTGAAATATCGCTTTTTATCAGAGCCAGAAGAAAATTCTCCTCCCCGGCAATGAAAAGCTGCTGCCAACTTTCAGGACACTCCACTCCCATATGACCATTCGCAGCAATCTTAAAGTCTTTGTTCGGACTGGCCGGCCAGGCCGTTGCAAAATCAGGAGCTAATCGTCCGGATAAGGTCGTGCGCTCCTGCCCAAAACCTTTGTAGTCCCCCGGCAGCTCCACTCCAAAATCACGGAAGGCAGCAAAGAGGTTCTTGGGACGGTTCGTCATCCAGGTCCAGGAAGGGACAGACAGATAAAAACCGCCGCCACGTTGAAAAAGACGAGCGACAGCCTGGCGCACGGAGGCATCCGCAAATACTGCGTTGGCGCAATCCGTACCCGCCATAAACAGTACCAGCTGCGAACCGTCAATCGCTTCGCAAAGAGGCAAAGCCTCCTCACGCTTCAATTCTGATTTGAAATCAAACTCCTTGACGAGCAGCCCAAACTGAGACAATTTCATCTCTCCAGAACGCCCTATAACCGTCAGAATCGGAGCACCCGATGAGAAAAGACATACGAACAACCATAGTAGAAATTGAATTTTCACTGTATTAACCCTGTTGTATTATTGGCCGATGTTCACTGTATTGACCCTGTTGGATCACTTGCTGAATCCAGTGATGGAATCGGGCGGATAATCTGCATTGGCCGGTATAAGGGAGTTGCGGTGACCGCCCAGGCGGCCAATCTGCTCGACGTGACCGTCCAGAAAAAGGACATTGCAGCTTTTGTTATGTCGGTCGTCTGGGACCCCCATGCCGTTGTTGGCACTTGGAGTCTTGGTACAGATTCCTATACAGAACCTGCCCTGGTTGTTGTGATCGACCGAATCCATCATGTAGTATTTTATACCCGCGTTTTTTACCTGGGCAAAGTTCGCCATTCGTAGGGTCGAACCCGTGCGGGGAAGCACAAATCTTGCTCCGTTGGTTATACCATAATCCACAGCGCCATAGTACATCAGCGTGTACTTGCTGTTTCTCTTAGGCAGGCTGGGACAAAAGTAAATGTCGGCAGCCCCGCTGACAGTTTCGCCCTGGCCAGGCTGCCAGTATCTTGGCATATAGCCATAACAATTCAATACCTGGTAAAACGCTGACTTGTAGCTGGCACTATTGCCAAAAGTCTGATCGTCTGGAAGTGCATTGCCGTACAATCCATTGAGCGTATCCGGAATGATATAATCTCCATTGTCTTCCGAATATAGCATGCAGCCAATGTTGATACCCTTAAGATTATTGACACAGGTTATCGCTCTGGCCTTCTCACGCGCCTTGCTTAAGGCCGGCAAAAGCATCGAAGCAAGAATTGCAATGATCGCAATCACTACAAGCAACTCGATTAATGTGAATGAACGTAATACCAACATACTCGCACCGGCCCGGCCGCCTTTCTTACATACCTCTTGACCTCTTGATCTTTGCATTTTTTGTCCTTTCTTTTTGATAAGAACCAAGGAAAATTACAGTTGGCGTATTGAAACTCTCTATTGGACCAATGTTTTGCCGGTACTTTGCCGAACAATCAGCTCCGGTTGCAGAATGTGTTGATTCAGAGGAATATCGCTGCTCTGACAAAAAAGGATCTTGCAAACACAGTCGAACAGCATCTGCCCCATTTCGATGGATCTTTCGGAAAAGGTGCTCACTGGCGGATACAATATGCGAGTATATCGCTGATTGTCAAAGCCAAGCACAGCCAGATCCCCAGGAATGTTTTTTCCGTGTTTTACAGCATAGGCATAGACGCTGACCGCTATCAGGTCAGTCACAGCAAAAATCGCCGTGATTTCAGGATCGACCTTCATCAACTGTTCAACCCAGGGAAGATATTGATCTTCGGTCACAGTATCGGGTATATCGACAAAGGAAAATGCCAGTTCGGGATGCTCGGAGGCATATTGCCGGGCGCCATCCAGACGCAGCTTCATACAATGCTGCGGATATTGCGACTGCGTGACCAGCATCCCTATGTGATGATGCCCGCAAGTTTCAGCCAAATATGACAAGGCCGTATATCCCGCCTGAACATTGTCATTGGAAACATAATGATATCGGGAATTCATCCGGTTCAGTAAAATCAAATGATCCGCAGCAACATACCCTGAAAGCTCCTTCACCAACTCCTCTGAAAGCGTATCAACCAGAATCAGAACATCCGGACGAAAACCACATTCCTTCAATTGATCGAGCGAAACAAACAGATGAAAACTGCCATACACCGAACTGACCAGAGTATTCAACTCATCCAACACTGCCCCGTAAAACGTATTGTGAACTCTTTCCATCGAAGCATAGACCGCAATCTTGCGCCGAAACAACGGATTGCCGTCTGCTTTCGGATTGACAGAAACGCACTTGCCCTGTTTCCCATCGACCAAATCACTGTCACGAAGCTGAGACAACACGCGCTTCACCGTCGCACTGCATACATCAAACTCCCGTGATAAACAGGAAATCGATGGCAGAGACTCCGGATAAGCACCTTCACGAATCCGCGAGCGCAACTCCTCAACAATCCGTAAATAAGGAATGGAATGAACCTTCGAAGTTTTCATAATCCATTGAATGTTAATGACAAAACTTGGTTAGCTATGTTATAAATTTAACCCCCGCACAAGGTTTGTCAAGCCGAATTTTTATTTTTTCCAAAATCCTGCGGTTTTCAGTGTTATACGTCAAGTGAAGCTGGGTGGAAATGGTATTTTTGAACAACGAAAAACACGAACGACCCGAAAAAATTTCATGGGGTGAACAATGCATTTCCGCAGTCAAGGCCGCTTCCATGAAATTTTTTCGGGTTGTTTCGTGCTTTTCGTTGTTCAAAAAGAATTCTTCTGTTACCACGGTTCAATGTTGAAGTATTACTTCAGTATTGGGGGAGTAAAACCGCCAATCCGGATTATATTTTCAGAAGAAACTTTCAGGCACGAAGATCGGGTTGAACAGACAGGATATGGTTGAGGCATGGCAGAGACTTCCGGATTGACCCCCGCAATGCGGCAATATATGCAGGCTAAACAGGAATTGTCCGAGGACACGATTCTGCTTTTCCGCATGGGGGATTTTTATGAACTTTTTTTTGAGGATGCACGGACTGCGGCTCCGCTGATGGATATCGTTCTGACTGCTCGTGCGGGTGTGCCGATGTGCGGAGTTCCCTATCATGCGGTGCGTACCTATATTTCGAGAATCCTGGCCGGTGGTCTGAAAGTAGCCATCGCCGAACAGATCGAGGATCCGAAACTGGCCAAAGGTCTGGTCAAACGCGATATTACGCAGATCATTACCCCTGGCACTTTGCTCGATGACACCCTGCTCTCTGCCGCAAAAAGTAATTTTCTGCTGGCACTCTGTCCGGGCAAGGAGCGCTATGGACTTGCCCTGCTTGATTTGTCCACGGGGGATTTCCGGCTCAGCGAAGCACGGGGGGCAGCTGCTCTGGAAATTGAGTTCAGTCGTCTGCAACCCTCCGAGGGCATTGTTCCGGCCAGCTGGCTGGAAGCCCGCCAGAAGGAAGGTTTTCCTCCCGGCCTTGACCGGCAGATCACCTGGACTGCGCTGGATGACTGGCAGTTTGATCCGCAGCTCTGCCGTGAAGACCTGCAAAAGCATTTCGGAGTTGTCTCGCTCGACGGTTTTGGCTGCCGCGGCCTGGATCTGGGCATTGCCGCCGCCGGGGCGGTGCTGCATTATGCCCGCAAAAATCTGCGTCAGGATGCAGCGAACATCACCAGTTTGCAGACTTATCAGACGGAGGACTGCCTGATACTGGACCGCATTTCCCAGCGCAACCTCGAACTGGTTGAACCCATCTTTGCCGACAGCAAAGACAATACCCTGATCTCCGTCCTCGACGAAACGGTCACGCCAATGGGAGCACGCCTTCTGCGCGAATGGGTATTGCGCCCGCTGAAAAATCAGGCGGACATCG
>JAQVUB010000107.1 GCA_028699735.1 Lentisphaeria bacterium
TCGATTCACTGGTCAACGATGAACTCTCCTAAATGCATATTACAAGTCAGTACTGCGGATTCCGGTGGAGGAGCCGAGGGAACCGCCTGGGAATTATGCCAGTATTTCCGCAGAAAGGGTCTGGATTCTCTTCTGGCGGTCGGTCGGAAATATCGCGATGCCGCTGAAGTCTTCGAAGTGCCACGTTCCCCTGCTGATTTTCTGACCGGTAAAATGCTGCAACGGCTTGCTCGATGCTGCCGTGCCAAGGAACAACCTTTGCCCGCACTGCGCAGACTCGCCCGGATTTTCGAGCGCCTGGCGGATCCGCCGCGGCTAATGGAATGGTGGCAGGGTTTCGAGGAATTTCACTATCCGGGAACTGCCGCAATGCTGGATTCCTGCCCGAAGCACCCGGATATCATTCATTGTCATAATTTGCACGGATATTATTTCGATCTCGGAATTTTGCCGGAACTCAGCCGGCAGCTACCAGTGGTACTTAATTTGCATGATACCTGGCTGCTGACCGGACACTGCTCCTATTTCTTCAACTGTCAGGCTTGGCTGCAGGGGTGCGGCAACTGCCCCCATCTGGATACCTACCCGGCCTGCAGAAAAGACCGCACACGGGAAAATTGGCTGCGGAAAAAGGATATTTTTGCGCGTTCCCGCCTGTATGTGACCGCTCCCTCCCGCTGGTTGCTGGATCTGGCGCAAAACTCGATGCTGAAAGCTGACCAGTACCGCCTGATCCCAAACAGTATTGACTGCTCTGTCTTTCGCCCGGGGAACCGCATGCAGGCGAGAAAAAAACTGGGATTGCCTCTTGACCGCCCCATCGTCCTCTTCTGTGCCGCCGCCAAAACCAGTATCTTCAAGGATCCCGCAACCATGGCGGGATCGATGCTGAGAATAGCCGAACAAAAACCCGATGTGCTTTTTGTCTGTATTGGCAGCAAAGCCCCGCTTCCGGCATTGCGGAGACTGCCCCTGCATTCCGTTCCCTTTCTGCATCAGCCGTCTTTGCTGGCCGATTATTACCGGGCTGCCGATGTCTTTGTCCATACCGCCAAAGCAGAAACCTTTGGCAAAACGATTACGGAAGCCATGGCCTGCGCTACTCCGGTTGCCGCCACCAATATCGGCGGTATCCCGGAACAGGTACTGCCCGGAAAAACCGGATTCCTGGCCGCAGCGGAAAATGCCGAAGAAATGGCTGAGGCTGTCCTGCGCATCCTCAAAATGCCGCCACCGGAAAAAGCATGCATGGATGAAGGGGCTGCCTTGCAGGGAGGAAAATATCCTCTGCATCAGCAGGGGGATCAGCTGCTCGATTGGTATCAGGAAATAATTGTCCGTGACCGGGCAGAAATCAAGCGTAATATGTAAGAGCGACAGTCCCTTTTTTTAACAACGAAAAAAAACGAACAACCCAAATAAATCTATGGAAAGAACGGCGCAGGCAAGCAGCGTTGACTGCTTGCCTGCGCCGTTCTTTCCATGAATTTTTTTGTGTTTTTTCGGGTATTTCGTTGTTTAAAAAAATCAGGCAACTCCAATAAGCGCCAGGCGAGCAGCTTCCAGGAAATTATTGCAGACTCGTGTTGCCAGTGCCGGGTTGCTTTTACGTTCAGACTTCAGCAGCAATCCTGGTATTCCGAAGTTTTTGGCCAGTTGCATATCACAATCGCTGTCCCCGATCATGCAGGAACGACTGAGGTCAATACTGAAATCAAGACAGGCCTGTTTGAGCATGCCGGTAGCCGGCTTACGGCAAAGACAGCTGTCCGGTGCGTGAGGACAATAATAAAATCCATCCAGCTCGATATTCCCTTCCAGAAGCAGCTGTTCCATGCGGACATGCACCGAAGCCAGATCATCATCGCTTAAATACCCCCGGGCAATCCCGGATTGATTGCTGACCATGATCAGCAAAAAACCCGCTTCCCGCAAAAGCTGCAGGCCCTCAATAACCTCGGCGGGAACCATCACATCCTCCGGATTCTTTAAATACGGCACATCCGCAACCAGGGTACCGTCACGATCCAGAAAGGCGGCCGGACGATTGGAAATTTGCATGATCATAAAATCACCTGTTTCAGAGAGAAAAACAAAGCAACGAATTTGCAAGAAGGGTAATGGGTCAGTGAAACCGGTAACGAGGAAATCCTTTTTGAACAACGAAAAGCACTAAAAGACCCGAAAAAATTTCATGGAAGCGGCTTTGACTGCGAGAATGCGTCGTACTTCCCATGAAATTTTTTCGAGTCATTTTGTATCTTTTGTTGTAAAAAAATCCCTGTCACCTGGCTTTACAGACGTATTCCCGTTGGAACTACACAAGACTGAACCCTTACCAAGAACGCCAGACTGTTCAGGAAAAATACGAACGGACTACCGTAAAAATTTCCTCGACTGGTGCCATACGGCCGCGCCCGCCTGGGCCGCAGGCGACGTTTCCTGTATCCGGCCCGATAAAAATCACGCCGCGATCCTGCAGGATACGGCAGTTTTCCTGGGTGGCGGGATGCTTCCACATGCGCGGATTCATGGCAGGGGCAACCAGAACCGGGCCGGTATGCGACAAGTAAAAGGTCGACAAGGCATCATCGGCAATCCCCTGCGCCATTTTAGCGAGAATATTGGCAGTAGCGGGTGCAATCAGCAGAACTTTACAGCGATCCGACAACTCGATATGACCCGGGCGCCAATCCGGAATTGTCCAAAGATCCGTAATCACCGGCATCTGCGACAGCGTGAAAAAAGTCTGGGCGCAAACCAGTTTCTGCGCGTTGGCAGTCATCAACACCTGCACCGCAATGCCGGACTGCCGGAATTTGCTGGTCAAATCCGCCGCCTTGTACGCGGCAATCGATCCAGTGACCCCGAGTGCAAGAACATGGTGCTCATTTTCACTCATTCCAGAACTCCTTCCCCTGGATACAACTGCGGCAACGTGCACCCTGCATGATGGCCCAAAGCTGCCGGGCTGTCTTCTCCTCTTCCTCTTCCTGATTGATCAGGACATAATCATATTCACGCCAATGTTGCAACTCCCGCCGGGCATGCTCCAGGCGCCGGCTGATCTCCGCAGCGTCTTCTGTGTTTCGCCCGCGGAGGCGCTGTTCGAGCTGTGCAAAAGAAGGAGGCAGCAAAAAAACGCTGATAAAGCGTGCAGCAAGCGCCTGCCCATGCAAGTTTCTGAGAATCTGCCGGGCCCCCTGCACATCAATATCCAGAATCACATCGCGACCGGCATCCAGATGCGGCGTCACCTCGCTGCGCAAAGTCCCGTAACTGTGCTGATGAATCTGCGCATGTTCGAGAAATTCGCCAGCCTCATTGCGTCGCTGGAATTCTTCCGGACTCAGATAATGGTAATGAATTCCAGCCTGTTCGCCAGGCCGAGGGGATCGGGTCGTGCAGGAAACCGAAAAATGGATATTGTCTGACAAGGCATAGAGATGCTGACAGATCGTAGTTTTCCCGACTCCGCTGGGTCCTGAAAAGATAACGGCAATGGCTGGGTAAGTTGAATTCATAAAAAATTTCTGATTGGTCATGCTTCAATGAAACTTTTTTTAACAACGAAAGACACTAACGACCCAAAAAAATTTCATGGGACGAACAACGCATTTCCGCAAACAAGACCCCTTCCCATGAAATTTTTTCGGGTCGTTTCGTGCTTTTCGTTGTTAAAATTCAAGGGGTCATCCGCCAATAAACAGAACGGGTTCCCGATTCCGGGTTTGCAGCCCGGCCTGGTTCAACAAATCGAAAATGGCGGATGGTAATTGAGACTCGCTTTTGCTTTCCGGACTCAGATGAACGATAATCCGTTGTCCTTCTTTCTGCAAACGGCTTTCCAGATTGAGCAGGCGGTCAAGACTGTTCAGACGCAGGGGCAAGGGCAACGAAAGAAAATCCGGCATCCCCTGCAAACGCAGAATCCCCTGCAATGGAAACAGCCGGGGATTGTATGGATACCAGAGCTCAGCAGCCTCGAGCGAAGCCTCCGCCTCCTGTAAATGCCCCGTCAGCAATTGAACTTTTGCCAGACGGCACCAGGACGAAGACCGGTGCGGCGTGCGCCGAACCAGCTCCCGGTTCGCAGCCAGAGCCTGCGCAAAATCCCGGCTGTGCAAAGCAAAATCCCCGCGAATACGACAGGGCGTCGGCGAAAAATGCAAGCGTTCCTCAAGCGCCTGCAAACGCCGCAACACATCAGCCGCAGAAACATTCTTTTCTGAGACCAGCCTCTGCAACTCTCTCTCTGCCGGGAGAGTCCGCAAAGGCCAGATGACCAGCAGCGCTGCGGCCAGCCCTCCCAGGCGCAAGACAAGCCCCGTCTTTGCTGCAGGAGGGGCGTCAGTGGTTGTCGATCGGGGTTGCTGGCGGAAAGCCCACAATCCGGTAAAAGCTAACAGTAAACTGGTGCCGGGGATGGTATCATTGAACTGGAACTGCGCATGCACCAGCCAGGCACACCATCCGCAGCAGACCGCCATGAACAGCCTGTCGTCCGCCGTGCGATGCTTCCTCCATAACCCGAAAACCAGGGCAAAGGGAAAAAGAATCCGCAAAAGCGCGGTCAGCAGCCCTGGAATTCCACATTGCCCGAGCAGAGCAAACAACAGCGAATGGGGATCGCGCGCTTCCTCGCTCAGCGCAGGCTTCAAGCGCATGTGCCAGGGAAAAAATTCGCCAAGGCCGGCACCAGTCAGCGGATACTGCTGAAAAATCTTCAGCGAAGTCTGATAATACTGCAGACGTACCGAAGCCGACAACAAATCCCGGTTGGTGGCATAGGTGACGGCCAGCACACAGGCGATTCCCAATGACGCTCCCAGGGTCAGCAAGGCGATACGCCAGCGCAGCTGCAAAGGACACAACCAGATCAAAACACAGACGCCTGCGGCAAAGCCGACCAGGGCGCCCCGGCTGCCACTGAAAACCAATGCGCCGAGAAAGAGGATGCTTCCGCATCCGAGGAAGATCCCTTGTGTCAGGCGTTGCGGTTCGATGCGCCTGGCCCAGTTACGCAGAGCAATCAACAGCAGCGGGCAAGTCAGCAGAAGATGCCCTGCGTAGATATTAGGATCGACAAAGGTGCCATAGGAACGGGTCTGCAACAGCTTTTCCTGAATCTGACGGCTGAGAGGCTGCCCGGTTTCCAGTGCGTTCTGCTCCATCATCCGGCGGTTTGCCTCCAACCCGCCAAAATGCTGCCTCCAACCATGCAGGCAACAGATCAGGCTGGCCGCAGCAATGCAGTTCAGCAGCCCAGGCAAAAGGCGTTCATCGGAGTCCTGCACCCAGTATACCGCCAATGCCATGCAGAAGATGCCCCAGAAATGCCAAAACCAGTTCAGGGCGTAGCCCCATTCGGTGGTCTGAATGAACCCGGCCAGGCTGGCGACGATCATCAGCAGGCTCAGCCCCGGGATGACTATCTGCTTGGAGAACCTCGGCGGCGGGTGAATCAGGCAGGCCAGAAGCAAGGCGATCCCAGCCAGGATGCCCGGCAGCATACTCGGCCAGCAGGTAAAAATGAGCCATTCCATCAGACTCAAGGGAAAATCCGGCTGCTCCCCCCCCCCGGCAAAAGTGCCAAATTTGAACGGCAGCAAAAAAACAAATCCATACAAATACCAGCGCAACAGGGTTGCGCACAGTACACGGATACCTTCCCTTGCTGCCGCGGAGGATTGAGTTGTCGAAGAAACTTTTTTCATCAGGCGAAAACAGGGATCAGTCGATGTCAGGTAATACGTCAGGGAAGCTTGGTAATGCGTCAAGTAAAACTGGTAACGGAGGAATTCTTTTTGAACAACGAAAAGCACTTTCACCCAGTTTCACAGACGTCTTACGATGTCAGAGGAAAAATGGATTGCTCCAGGCGTAATTACCCTGCCTGTCCCGGATTTGACAGCGCACATAGGAGCCCGACGGCAGCTTGCTGAGATCACAACGGAATTCCTGACAGGTTCTTTCGACGGAATGCGGCCCCTCTTCGTCCATTGTCGCACCCAGAAACCCCCTGCTGCCATTGCTGACCAGGATCACTTCCTGACAGGGTGTGAACTCTGCTTCAAAAATCCGGTTTTCAAGGCTGATTTTCTGGAAAAGGGGGCCTTGGCTGGCGTAGAAGCTGCCTTCAGAGAGCCCTTGCAGCAAGGCCTCCGGGGAATTGTCTTTTGCGCTGATCATGGTGAAGCCCTTGAACAGATCCCGGGCACCATGCACATCATCAACCGCAAGAGCATTGTAGTGAACCTGTTGATCCAGGCACTCATCCCAGAGTTGCATGTTGAAGGCTTTCCCAATATACCGTGTCGAGGTATTGTAGACTTCAATCCCCAGAGAACCGCGCAATGACAAAATTTCAGCAGAAGTAAAACCACACCAGTATGGATGCGCAGTGAAAAAGATCCCTCCGGCGGCCCGTATGGCATCCGCAGCCTGCTGACCACCCCACTCCGGATTGTTCCGGAAATCTTCCGGAATCCCCAACGCCAGCAAATGCCAGAGAATTCCCCTCGGTCCGACCGGATGCACTTCCATCCCGGAAAGCAAGGTCATCCCCCTGCCATCATAGGTCGAAACCGGGTTGCTGACACGATGATCCGTAAAAGCCAGCACGTCATACCCTGCCTCTGAATACAAGCGAAGGATTTCTTCCGGGGTAAACTTTCCGTCGGAATTCGTCGTGTGCGTATGCAGATTTGCTTTAAAAACCGGTCTGGCTTTGGCGGAAAAATTCATGCTTTCCCCCCTTCAGTCTCGCTTTCGCTGGTGAATTCAAAACCATCCCCGTTTGCTTCTGGAATATCCTGCTCTCCCTCCGCAAAAACTGCTTCCGGGCTTTGCGGGGAATTACCGGATGTCTTTCTTTTCTCTTTTTTCTGCTCTCGCGACGTGCTTTTATCCGGACGCTGGTTTGCCTCCTCGTCGTCCGTTTCCTCCCCGGCCTGATTTTTCTGCTGCTGGGCGAGATTGCGATAGAACTCCGCTTCGTATTGCAGGCAGCATTTCAGACGGCCGCAACAGCCTGAGATGTTTTGCGGATTAAGAGAAAGCCCCTGCTGTTTGGCCATCTTGACATTGATGCTGTTGAAACTCGGCAGAAAAGTGGCGCAGCAAAAAGGCCGCCCGCAGGTGCCAATGCCACCCAGGATCGCAGTCTCATCGCGTACCCCGACCTGACGCAATTCCACGCGAACATGAAACAGACCCGATAAATCCCGCAATAACTCCCTGAAATCAATACGTCCCTCCGCAGAAAACTGAAAAACCAGAATTTTCCGGTCAAATGCATAATGCGTATGAATCAGTTTCATATCCAGAGCATGATATTTTATCCGCTCGAGCGCTTTATTGTGGGCACTCCTGGCCTTCTCGTCGTTTTCTGCGGCTTTTGCCTGATCCAGCCCGTTCGCCTTGCGCAAGACGACCGGAATTTTCTGCCCTTCGATATGCCGTCCTTTACAGTTTTTTGCTCGTTCTCTTTCAAAAGCGGCTTCATCTTCCAGGGCTTCGCCAGGGCAGCGTCGTTCGACACTGGTAAAGTCCAGATACCGTTCACAGCGGACAATGACCTGATCGCCTTTCTGCAAATCCAGTTCACAATCCGCTATGCATTCGTACCCCAACCCCGCCGATACAGAGACTTT
>JAQVUB010000108.1 GCA_028699735.1 Lentisphaeria bacterium
CCGTCCGTGTCCCGTCCGTGTCCCGTCCGTGTTCTGTCTGTGTCCTGAAACTTAGGTTGTGGACGCCAGTCCACCCCAAGTTTTTTCGTGTTTTTTCGTTGTTTAAAAATAGGTTGCGGGTTATTCCTCAGGGATGCGTTTCAGTTTTACGGCCAGGGATTGCCGGAATTCCGGCAAGGGGATGGACAGAGGCGTTTTTGCTTCGCTGATCACCCGGTTTTCCCGGTGCAGGATTTCGCCGGAGCGCGAATTCCAGATTTCGAGGGCATAGGAACCCGGCTGCAAATGATCAACCATCAATTTTTTATCGCTGTGCAGGGCGGGTGGCCGGTTTTCCTGTTCGGTGAAGTAATATTCGGTATCGAAGAGCCAGGCGTAGTAGCGTTCCGGGGAGCGCATTTCGTTGACGCTCAGGGGGCCGTTGTCCAAGCGGTATTCGTTGCGTTCGAGTCCGCGCCGGTCTTCGTTTGAGGCGAAGCGGTTGACCGCGTCGAAATGATGATAGAGGTTTTTATCTTCGAGCAGGGCGAACCACCAGTACATCGGTAGGATGCCCGCCTCGTTGAAAAGCCCCGTCCACAACCCGATTTCGACTTGCTTCATCAGGTTGCCCATGTTGTCGGCATACGAAGAACCACCATATTCCGTGATGACCAGAGGCTTGTTCCATTTCTGGCCGTAGAGGACTCCCGTTTTCAACATATTGACGAGTGCCTCCGTGCCGCCGCCGGGATTGTAGTAGGCATCCGTCGACAGAAAATCGAGCTCAGGCAGATTGGCGATGGCATCATTGATGCGGTGATAGCCCAGCATCCAGTGTGTCGTCACCGGATGCTTATATGGGTCAATCTTTTTCAGGTAGCTGCCCATTTCGGCATGCCAGGCCGCAACACTGGGATGATGATAAAATTCAATGCTCGGCCCGGTCAGATCAACCTCCGTAAACAACTTCCAGCTGAGCAGATTCGGACTGGCTCCCCAGCGAGCCACGATATAATCCGCGGTAGCGCGGAAGGCGGCTTTGGCTTCTTCGGAAGTGTAGTAATCCTCGCAGTTTTCCAGGAATCCGCCATTGGCCTTGTTGTAGGGATTGCGCGCCCATTCGGTATCATAGGTTGTGCCGAATTTGCCGTGGTTGTTCAGCACTAGAATCAGGTAGATGTCATTTTCCTCGGCCAGGCGCAGAATATGATCAAGCATCCAGGCGCGGTACTGGTTGAAATGTCCTACGCCATGAAAGCCGGGCGCATCATGGATCCATTCCAAGGCCAGCCACCAGGAAGACATCCATACCTCAACGACATTGATGCCATGCTGACGATATTTCGGGAAGAGGTGATCATACGCAGCAAGCCCCATATCCTGCCAGGTGGAATAGGGCGCGACCTGCTGATAACGCTGGTCAAACGGCGAACGTACGTTGACCCCAAGCCCCCAGAACGGCGTCTCATCCTCGAATTGCAGATAAGCCCTGTGCTTCGGGTCGGTACGCACAAAGCCGTGCCAAGGCCTGATATTCCCCCGGGCGCGAAATTCCAAAGGTGGAAGACTCCATTTCCGCTTGTCAACACACCCCAGAATGCGGACAGAATGCGTCCCCTCAAGCCGGGGGCAAAAACGGATTTTCCACTGTGGACTGCCCGCCGGCGACAGGCAGCGGGTCTTGTCCCATTGCGAGGAATCATAGAGGAAATCCTCATGATAAAAGGCTCTGATGAGTTCCTTCTGCCCATTGGGCAGGGTGATCTCCGCCTGAATATCTGCGGATTCCTGCTGGAAGGGATTCAGAGGCCAGTTGCTCAGCCGGAAACTGAATTCGATCCGCTGCCCGATACGAGGCTGGCGAGGCCGGAAGGCCAGATCGTAGACTTCATGTCGGGTGCCCGCCTGCGCATATTTCCACAAAGCGGCGCTGAGTAACTCGATCTGGCCGGAAAATGTTTCGGTGGCACCGGTTTCGGATTCGATGGCGAAGCCGTATTCGAGCAGGATTTTAGGAGAAAGCGGGTTCCATGGGCGCTGATGCCCTTTGCCTTCCCAGGCCTGCTCCGCTTCCCGGTTCCGGATCGGCAATCGAAGCTGGAGAATACCTCCCGGGGGACGGACAAGCGGACGCCGGTTCTGACGCCAGAGAAAGTCCTTGTCCCGGGTGAAAATTACCAGCCGGGCGGATTCCGGCAGGCCTTCCGGCACCCTGAATTCCATCTGCAGATGGGTAGCCTGCTGCCAGAGCGCAAACGCTCCCGGATCCGGCTGCACAAATTCCTGTCGTCCAGGTAATTCCACCGGTATGGACAATGTTTCGGCAGGTGCCAGCGGCGTACTGACCGCTTTGTCCGGGCTTTCCCAAATCCGCTTCTGCCAACCGGCAAGTGAGAGGCTGGCAAGCTGTTCCCGCGCGGAACTGATTGGACTGCTAAGCATCAGCATAAGCAGAAAAAAGAAAGGTCTCAAATAGGGTGCTGGCATGGCATTCTTCGACGAAAATTATCGGGTGGATGCCAGTAATGCGTCAGCAAAGCTGGCTGGCAGTGGTATTTTTTTTACAACGAAAGACACTAACGACCCGGAAAAATTTCATGGGATGAACAACGCATTCCCTCAGTCAAAGCCGCTTCCCATGAAATTTTTTCGGGTCGCTTCGTGCTTTTCGTTGTAAAAAAAGAATTTTCTGTGACCCAGTTTTACTGACGTATTACTGATGTCATTGGAACTGGCACGGACTTGCCCGGATTCAACCAGAAAGCATTGGAAATCTCTGCCGGCAAAGTGGATTCCAGATACGCTTTTTCCAGCAGCTCGGCCAGCCCGGTCATCACCCGAACCTGGTTGCCGGGAACACCGGCTTTGTAAACCAGATCGCAAGGAAAACTCCGAATGGCCGGGCACGACAACGTCGCGGCATAGATGCAGAGCGTCTGCTTCATTGACGCTTCAATCCCGCATAATATTGATCCGTCCCCACGTATTGCACGGATCGTTCCCCACAGCTTCTCCTCTACTCCATCTTGATCCGGATTGCCATAATTTTTCTGCTGCCCATTGGCAAAGGTCGCAACGATGTCACCCCCTCTGCCGGAAAACTCTACAGTGGCTTCTTCAAAGGTGTACTTGAAAATCGGTCCCAGCGTTCGTGAACTGGCATGGGTCGTGTAAAATAAAATTTCCGGGCCATCCTGAGTCGTAATACGGAATGCAGCTGTGTCATAATTGCTGATGGGATTGGCGCGGTAGAGCTCCGCCTGCATGCGGACGGGAAGCACCGACTTTTCAGGGGAGGAACCCGCCAAATACAGCATATTATGCAGATAATGTGCACAGGCATTGTTGGCCGGACTGTCATAAACCCAGTCCCCATCCGCATTTTTCATGGCGCCAGCCCAGTTGTTGCGGGCGTAATAGGTGTCCGTGCGAGGCCATAATACCAGCGTCTTGAACTGAACTGGCCGCCCCAGACGCCCGTCCAGAATGTCCGCCTTCAGGCTCTGTATGGCCGAACAAAACGACCACTGGTAGCCAATGGCGACCAGCAGCCCACTCTTGCGCTGCGCAGCAAGCATCGCCGCCGCTTCAGCCGGATGCGCGCAGAGCGGCTTTTCGCAGAGTACATGGCTGCCATGCTCGAGCGCTTCACAGGTCTGACGGGAATGCAGGGATATCGGAGTCGACAAGATGGCCAGATCCGCAGTGTGTTGCGTGTAAAATTCTGCAAGTGTATCGTAAAAGGGAATCTTGCGCTTTTTCAGCTCGCTGAAAAACTGCGCTTTTTCAGCAAAAGGATCGACAACCCCGACGATTTTGCCACGGGATTGCTTATCATTGAGCAGCAAATGGCAGTATGTTCCACCATACCCGCCAATGCCAACAAGAACAATCGATACAGGATCCGACATCATAAAAAAATCCTTTGAAAAGTGGTGCAACCGGCCCGGTTGCGATGAACATGAGTCATCCAAACAATAGGAATTTTAAAACAACGAAAAACACTAACGACCCGAAAAAATTTCATGGGATGAACAACGCATTCCAGCAGTCAATGCCGCTTCCTATGAAATTTTTTCGGGTCGTTTTGTGCTTTTCGTTGTTTAAAAAATCCACGGTTATCCAGTCAATTCAGCAGGATGCTCTGTCGTCTGCAACACCAGCACATGTAGGAGATGCTGACAAAGTAGCTGGCCGGCAGACGGCATCGTGTCCCCAGGAAGACATCCAGGACGGTGGTCTTTCCGCCGAAGCCCATGGTTCCGATGCCCAGCTGATTGCATTCCTGCTTCAGGCGTTCCTCGAGAGCCGCCAAAGTCGGTACCGGACTGCGTTCGCCGATTTTGCGCAACAGCTGCATCTTGCTTTCCTCATAGCCGCCCGTCCGGTCGCCGCCGATGGCCACCCCCAGAATTCCCGGAGCGCAACCCTGTCCCTGGATCTTCCACACCGCATCCAGGACACAGCGCCGGACGCCTTCGAGGTCGCGTCCGGCCTGCAATGGTGTATCTGGCAGACTGTATTGGCATCCCATGTTTTCGCAGCCGCCACCCTTCAGCATCAGGGTGACCCGGCTATGCCCGCTGCTGGAATGCTGCCAGTGCACGGTCGGATTCAGGTAGCCCAGATTATTCCCCGTGTTGTGTCCGGAGAGAGTCTCCACGCAGTTCTGCCGGAGCAGGCCCAGCTCGGTTGCCTGGATGATCGACTTTTCAGCAGCCTCCCGAAAACTTTCCTGTGACAAATCCGGAGCGGCTTCAACAAAGAAGTTGATCGTCCCCGTATCCTGACAGATTGGCTGCCGCTTCTCGCGGGCCAGACGGATGTTTGCCAAAATGGTGCCCAGAGCCGCACGCGAGCTGGAGTCTTCCCGCTCGCCATCACAGGCCGAGCACAAAGCCGTTTCGACATCCTCCGGCAGATCGCTGGATGTGCGCGTAATCAGCTCAAGAATTTGCTCTTGCAAAAGGGACATGCAGGCTCCGTGCCTCAAAAAAATTCGTGCCTTTTCGTGCTTTTTCGTTGTTAAAAACGGTTTTTAGTATTTTTCGACAGTGGCCCATTTGCCGGTTTCGATGGATTTTCGCGCAGCGGCCATCATGGCCAGTCCTTCGAAGGTCTGTTCCATCGGTATTGGAGCTGGTCCGCCTTGGAAGAAGGCACGGATATGCCGCATCAGATGATAGTACAGCTGGCTCGAGTCCACATGGAAAAATTCTGCTTTTTCGACACTCTGCACGCGTCCGCCGTAGGCCCACATGCCGCGTACCGATTCCACCACGCCGCGACGGTTGCCGGGGTAGACAATCGATGATACGACGCTGACTTCATTGTCAACAGCAAAGACTTTCTCGGCGCCGCAGCCCATCAGGCGTTGCAGCATTTCAAAACTGTGCACCCCATACCAGATCAGGGAGTCGCCCGCCGGAGCATTGCCCAGTGCACCAAAGGTGTGACCCATGGTCACTTCCCCGCCCAGTTTCTCCAGTGCAACCGGAATCGTCGGAGTCAACGGCAGACTCGAACCGGAAAATACCCGCGCATTATATTTTTTCGCCAGCTCCAGAATCTTGCGACCGTCTTCGAGCGTTCCAGCCAGTGGTTTGTCGAGGAAAATCGGTTTGCCCAGGGTGACTGCCTTTTCAAAGAATTCGAGATGGAAAGCCGGGTCATTGATTTCGATCTGGATGGCGTCGCAGTCACGCACCGCTTCTTCGAAGGATTCCGTGACTTTGATGCCCCAGGATTCCAGTTGCGCCTGGCGTTTATCGAGCCCTTCCTTATTCTGGAAAGGAGTTTCAAAGCGCTGGCAGGCGGTCACCGTCATGCCCTCGATTTTCATTTCCGGTTTGGCATCGGGTGCACACATCAGACGTGGCAGTTCGACGCTGTGACTGGTATCCAGACCGATAATGGCGATTTTGATCTTCTCCATGATTCAATTCCTTTTTCCGGGTTCCTGTATTTGTTGGACGTATTCCTGCCACTCAATGGGTAACAGATATTTTTTCCGGCTGTTGCATTCCTTGCAACAGGCCACCACATTGCTTTTGCTGCTCATGCCACCGCGGACAACCGGCACAATATGATCCATCGTCAGTTCCTTCGGCGGAAAACGCTTCCGGCAATAGTAGCAAAGCCCCGTGCCGCGCAGATTCTTCCACCACTGCGAATCCCGCAGAAGCCGCGCCTTCGCCTTTTCCCGACGAATGTGCTCGTCATCAGCCGGAAGAAAAAACTCCGGCGTGAAATCCTGATCGGAATCTTGCGTGTCTTCAGGCATTCTTGGCCATCGCCTTATGATAGATGGGGCCGATATGCTGATTCAGCGCAAAGGAGCTGAGAAGCCCCGCCTGAACAAAGTCATGCGCCGTTTTGCAGGCCTGATGTACACTTGCCCCTTTCGCCAGCTCAGCGGTCAGACAGGCCGAAAACGAACAGCCCGCCCCATGCGTCCACGTGGTGTTGATCCGTTTCTCCCGAAACCAGGTGAAAGTTTTCCCGTCATAGAGCAGATCCGCGGTGGCATCCGGCAGTACACGCGCGACTTTGATGACCACATTTTTGCAGCCTAAGCGATGAATGCGCCGGGCGGCTTCCTCAACTTCCTTCTCGCTTTTCAGCTCTTCCAGGCCCGCCAGCTGAGCCGCTTCGAAGGTATTCGGAGTGACCACTTCCGCAATCGGCAGCAGATATTCGATCATCGCACGGGTATTTTCCGGAAAGAGCGGTTCGCTGGTGCCTTTGCACACCATCACCGGATCGATAAGCAGATGCCCTACCTTTGCCTCCGCAAAGAGTTCACCGACCGCGCGGATGATATCCACTGTCGGCAGCATACCGGTCTTTGCGGCATCCACCCCAATTCCCGGAAGAATCGTCCGAAACTGATTCTTGATCATTTCCAGATCAACCGGCCACACCACATGGTTCCAGTTTTCCGGACGCATGGCAACCAGCACTGTCAATACACTCATACCATAGACATCGCGTTCCTGGAAAGTCTTCAAATCCGCCTGGATACCAGCACCACCACTGCAATCCGAACCCGCTACCGTCAATGCTTTTTTCGGAACCATCATTTTCTGCTGCCCAATTTCTCTAAGAGTGACCAAATAATACACAAAATCAACCGGCGAAAACACCCCCGGCCCTTTACATAATATTTATAATATAACGTCCTCTCCCCAGATTGTCTGATACCCCAAAAAAACTATTCGAAATTCAACGCAACCCCTTTGTAATGCGTCAGTGAACCCTTGGTAACAGAGGAATTTTTTTTGAACAACGAAAAGCACAAAGCGACCCGAAAAAAATTCATGGGAGGTGGCGTTGGGCTGCGAGAATGCGTTGTTCATCCCATGAATTTTTTTCGGGTCGTTGGTGTTTTTCGTTGTAAAAAAATACCACTGCCACCCAGCTTTACTGACCTGTTACACCCCTTTCTCTTCAGCAGCTTGCATGCGCCCCCATCGAATATCGCATGCCTTTTATAGGGTGCACAAAAAAAGGAAGTGGCAAGTGCCACTTCCTTGATGTTGCTTTGATCCCCCAACTTCATTGAGCAGCAGGAGAATCGCTTTTTCTGTCCTTACTACTGGTTGACGATGACGCCATCACCATAGACTGCGCTCTCGATGGAGATGCCAAAGAAGGTTTGGTA
>JAQVUB010000109.1 GCA_028699735.1 Lentisphaeria bacterium
AAAACAGCGCGACTGCGAGTACGTCACCATCACCAACTGCATTCTCAGCACCAACTGCAATGCTTTCCGCATCGGGGTGGGTACCGGGCGAATCCACTCCTGCACAATCAGCAACATCATCTTTCACAACACACGGCACGCAATCTGTTTCGTCTCAGCCTATTCACAGAAATCCCCAGGCGTCCTGATCGAAGATATTTCCATGAGCAATCTGATGATCAACGCCGAACGGGCCATCGTCCTGAAGACTTCCAATTTCGGCCCGACTGACGAAGAGACCCCCGGCAAGCCGATCCGGCGAATTGCTTTCCGGGGGCTTCGCGGAACAGTATCCCGCGGCTCCTACATTACTGGCAGCAAAGAAAATCCTATCGAAGATGTCATTCTGGATGACATCAGCCTGGTCTGTACCGGAGGAGAATATCTCAAAAGCGACGAACCCCGCCGGAAATATATGCCAATGGAATTCATCCCCGCAGCTTTCTATCTGGAGTACACTGACAATATTACATTCCGCAATCTGAAACTGGACTGGAAAACGGAAAGCACACTCTGGAAATACGGAATCCTAACCGCAAACTCAAGCAATTTTTCCGGGGAAAATATGCATTCCGGAAAAACCGACTGCCTCGGGTGCAGTTCGCAAAAGTAGGCAGGTTTAAAAAATGGCTCAACCGTCCCGGTTGCGCCACCCCATCTGCTGTTATTCCTGTTCGAAGCCATGACTGCCGAACTTGAGTGTGCGGCAATTTTCGGTGACTGTACGGACAACGTGTTCGGGCGTTCCGGATGGGATTTCCGTTTCGATTTCCAGTGGGACCCTCACGTCACAGTGCCATGAAAACATCTGGGAGCAGCTGGCGTTGAGGGCGCTTCCACAACAGCGTCGCTAGCGTCTTTTATAAGCGTAATTGCACATCCATTGGGTGCAGTTCCCAAAATAGGTAGAGGCTATCCAGAAAGGGTTCAGGGGTCAGGCTTATAAGGTGGCGTAACCGGCCCGGTTGCGATTTCTGTTAGTACTCCCACGCCCGAACGGTCTCAGGTGCCCGGGGCAGCGACTGCCTACTTTTGGGAACTGCACCCCATCCATTTCCATTTCCGGCCGGCGGCGGCCAGTCCCTAGACGAGAAGTTCGTCGTTGCGGAGTTTCTTGCTGGCCCGTATGGCCAGCGCATCCTGGCCTGTCAGCCGGTATGCCTGCATTTCGGGATGGCCTGCGCATTGCTCTGCGTCGGAACAATCAGCCACTGATAGGTTTCCGGCATGCGGGCGGCTACTGTGCTGCCCGCATGCTCTTTGCTTGACAGCACCTGCCGGGTCTGGTGCGCATCGAGATTCAGCGTTTCCGCCTCATCCACACAGGCTGATGACCAGCAGGCATTGTTTAGCCAGCTTGGCCGATTCCGTCAATGCCTGGGCAAAGGTGAAATGCGTCTCAAAGCTGCCGCCGGGCAGATCCCCCTGATCGTGCAGCTGCCGCGCATACGCGACCCACTCGTCGATCAGAATCAGACAGAACCCGTAATCGTTGAACAGTACCCGCAGAGCGTCACCAGGACTGGCGGCCCGCTCGTCATCTTTGCGTATCCGCTCGTAGGCCGCCTTGCCGCCAAGCTGCCAGGCCATTTCGCCCCAAAGCGTATGAATGAGCGTTCCGTCCGCTTTCACCTAAGGGTTTCCTGGCGAAATCTTGTTGCCGACCAATACCACAAGCTTGACTTTGGGCAGCTCCTGCACGGCGAAGGCCTTAAGGATGGCGTCCACTCCAAGCAATTCGCTGTGCGGCGTGCCGGAAAACAGATGGTAGAGCGCCAGCATCGAGTGAGTTTTGCCGCCGCCGAAGTAGGTCTGGAGCTGCACGACCGGATCGCCACCCGAGCCGCTCAGGCGTTGGGCGGCTCCGGCCAGCAGGCCGGTCAGGCTTTCGGTCAGATAGGTGCGCCGGAAGAACTCAACGGGATTGCGGTACTCGTCCGATCCTTCGTCCAGGTGCACCTGCCAGAGATCGGCTGCGAACACCGCCTGCTGGTATTTGCCGCTGGCCACATCCCTGTGCGGCTGAACGACCTCGCGCCAAGGCTTGATGCCCGCCTGAACTTGAGTCTCGATGGTGGTTCCGGCAACCTTGCGCTTCTCCGTGCGTACCTGTTCATCGAAGCGCACCCGAAGCAAGTCCATTTTCCTCTTCTCGACCTCGCCGGCCTCCGGCGCGGAAACAGCAGTCAGGAGTCGTGCAGCGCTGTCGAGGGCGCGACAGGCGTCGTCCGTGCTGAACGGTCGCTGGTGCGCCCAGCGGTTGCGTTCCTCGCACAGTTCACTGATCAGCGTTCTTTCCGCATGGCCGAGCGTCTTGCGGAAGACGCTGTTCCGCTGCTTTCAGTTCCCGCTCAACAAACGGCTACAGTCCAGCCGTCAGAAATTCCAGTATCTTGCCGACACGTTCATGATTGGTGATGGCCATTGGCGCATCCTTTTCTTTAAGGGGTTGGAAATGTTGTGACCCATTTTGTGAGCAATGCCAACGCGATGGCGAGCGCGAAACTCATGAGCGTTCCAATCAATACATACTCGGCCACTTTCTGCTGCCTGGCGTTTTCGAAACGCAAAATGGACTTGGCTGCGACGAGAAAACCAATGCCGGCAGGATAGTCGCAAAAGATGAAAGCAAAGATCAAGGCCCGTTCGAGCCGTCCGATCCATTTGCCTCCGTCTTTCAGACCGTCGATATCTAATTTTAAATTGTTTTCGTCAATCAGTCTTTTGGTAAACTTTGCCACGAAGAGTCCTGCCCACTGAACGGTAGCCACAAAACCGCCAACTGTAACAATAAGAGTGAATCCCATACCGGCGAAATCCGGCATGCCCGCGAAGATTTTCAATCCCACAACGACAGCGGTGATGCCAGTCAGATAGACGGATTGTTCAACCGCACATGCCAAGGCCGTTTTCCGGTCTTTTCCTTTCACAGCATTAATCAGAAGATGTATCAGGAAGACAGCCAACGGGAGCTCCCAGTAAGCCCACGACTGAAAGGCGATATAGGCCGTCCCCGCATGAATCAGGCCAAGCAGCACGTGAAACAAAAAATTGCGCTTGCATTTGGACATCCAAACTGCCTGCAAGGCAAGGTCTGCAATGAAATACCCCGCGATCAACAGGGCGATGATCTTTTCCATCAATACCCCCTGAAAGACATGCAACCTCTACAGGTTGCTTTTAACGAATGCAACCTCTACAGGTTGCTTTTAACGAATGCAACCTCTACAGGTTGCTTTTTTTGCGATTTTCCACCCATTCCAAGACAACCTCAACGACCTGCCAATGTGCGCGCTGTAAAGCTTTCTGCACAGCCTGTCGGGTCGGACGCTTCTCCGAATTGCCGGCTCCCGGCCAGTTCTCTGCTGTTTGCTCCTGCGTCAATCCTTTCAGAGCTCCATAAACAGCCCTTGACTCCGTCACCGTCCAGGACGTCACAATGCAATCTAGAAGCGGGACTACCCCGGCAGACAGACTATTTTTTTCTGCGTCTGCTCTCTCTCCGTCCGCATAGGCCAGACGCATATCCTTCATCGCATCGAGTGTTTTGCCGGAAAACGTGAATGCCAACCCTCGCGAGTCGGAAATCCGCTGCTTTGAGATTGTCTCTATTGGGCCGGTTCCGATGGCGATGCGGGTGTCGAACATTGTCTTGTTGTCAGAAAGGCTGCGCAACCCGGCGCGGATAAACAGAGCTGCCCGCAGGCCCAGAGACGGATCAGCCAGCAGCCACTGCCAGCTGTCATGGCGGAAAGTATCAACCTGACCGACAGAAGCGTCCGGAAACAGGTCATTGAATTCCTGTGCAAGCTGACGAATTCGATCCATTGCTTTTCTGCTCTGTTCAGCAGTTAAGCGGGACGACTTTACAAGGTCGCCAGTCAGCACGGCATAGACATTTTCCGCATCAACCATGATGGCCTCCGATTTTCACAACAATTGTCCCTGTATCTGAACTTTAGGTTTTTCCGCCGCCTCGAGAGCCAGGCGTGCCAATTCCGGCCATCCCATGACCAGGGCATTGCACACATGCGCCTCGAAGCCAAGCCGGGCGGCCTCGAGCGGAATGGAGCCGCCGCCGGAGAAAGGATCAAGCACAGGAGGAAGCTTGCCATCGCAATGTTTGAGCATTTCAGCGCAAGCCTCCGCATAGACTTCGGGATGCTCATGCAGTTTCTTGCCCAGCATCCGGCGGATGATCCCGAACAGCCTCTCACGCTCGGCGTCCTGCTCCTGCTCGCTCCTGTCCTTCCACACCGGATCATCGGAAAGGTCGGTCACCACGGAGACAAACAGCACCGCACACGCCGTCGGCAACGGCAAACGCGCCCACCAATGGTGAATCCCCTTCGGATGAGACCCGATCCCGGGCATCTTATCATAAGCCGAGGCATCGTTGATCTCCGGCAACGGAAGAGCTACCTCGATAAGTTTTTTCTTGTAGGGAACTGTCATGGGCAAGCAGCCAATAGTTGTGGATTTGATGTCAGTACCTCGATACCGCCGAACGGGTGCAGTTCCCAAAAGTAGGTAGTCGCTGCCCCGGGCACCTGAGACCGTTCGGGCGTGGGAGTACTAACAGAAATCGCAACCGGGCCGGTTACGCCACCTTATAAGCCTGACCCCTGAACCCTTTCTGGATAGCCTCTACCTACTTTTGGGAACTGCACCCCCGCCGAACTGCATATCTCCATCATGTGTCAACAGCTTGAAACCGTGACGTCTGCAGGTCTCGACGATCGCCCCATCGTTGAAGTCAAGAGACCCCCATTCAGTCTCCTCAAGAATTCCCGGCAGGTCAGCATGCGTCAGTTCAGTGTCCTCGATATCAGACATTCCCAGTATCTGCCTGACATCTTTAATCACTGGATTGACCACCCTGGCGAAACCATCAGAACGCCGGAAATCCTTGAATTTCGGGCGAAGAACGATTGGCAGCACAGTGTTAAAGTCATCCCCCCAGCGGTCAAAAAGCACCCCAAGCGGCGCACTCATGTTGGCATCAAACCAACTCGTTGAAGACATATCGATTTCAATCGTGTCGAAGTGACAGTCTTTGGCTTTCTGAGCCAACCATGCAAGCCTCTCAAAGCCATTGAAGTCGCTCCTGATATCCTGAAGCTTGAGGATCATCTCGGCACCTCCGCACGCTGGAGGAGTTCCGCAAAGTTGTAGTTGACGCTGGTGACCCCGAAGTCCGCTTCCCGGTTAAACGGGCGTCGCACATAGTGAACGCGGTGGTCTTCGCCGTCAAACTCGACGATGGCCTGGATGAAGTCATCGGGCTTGTTCAGGGAGAAAAGAATCTCGTTCCGGGTGACCGTAATGGTCTGCGCTGCGGACACCCGCCCCTTGACCTCGATGAAGCGGAGTTTGCCCGTACCGGGAACCCTGCTTTCAATGTCGTAGCCGAGCTTTTCAGTCTCCTGGTCAACCGGCAGGAAGCCAAGCTCGCGCTCGACTTGCATGATGACCACCCGGGCCTTGGCGGCGGAGATTTGCGTGTCCCCGGAAAACTCGGGATGTGCTGCTGTTTCGTTGCCTTCCATGGCCTCGATGAGGCCAGCTGGAACGACCAGGAGGCAGCCCATAACGACCGGTGGAAGGGGGCGCTATCTGCTTCTCCAGCTTCGGTTTTGGCAATGAGATTCAGACGGCGGGTGCGCAGCTCGAAAAGGTGCCCGGGCACTGCCTGAGCCACATCAGTCACCTCCTTGTACAGCAGTGCCTCTCCGTTAGAAAGTTTATAGGGAACCGTATAGGCAATACGTTCCGGAAAGAGGGGCGTCGCGTCAAACTTCAGGAGTCCCTCTTTGACCATCCGGCGCATCAGGTCGGACACATCCGACACGTGGACTCCGTCCCGGAAGCGTCCCTCGAAGCGGTCTCCATCGAGCAAAGCCATGAAAAGCTGAAAGTCCGCTTCCTTTCCATTATGTGGCGTAGCAGTCATCAGCAGAAAATGACGCGTAATGGTGGAAAGCAGCTGACCGAGCTTGTACCGTTTTGTATACTTCACCTCGCCGCCGAAGATACTGGCGGACATCTTGTGAGCCTCGTCGCACACAATCAGGTCCCAACGGCAGTCGGGAGCCTTGAGCTTCTCCTTAACATCCTCGTTGCGCAAGAGCTTGTCCAGCCGGGCAATGACTAAATTCGTCTCGAGGAACCAGTTGCCGCTGCCTGCGGCCTCCAGCTTATCGTTGGTGAGAATCTCGAAAGGCAGATGAAATCGCCGGTAGAGTTCGTCCTGCCACTGTTCAGCCAGGCTGCCGGGGCACACCACCAGACAGCGGTGAAGATCACCACAGGCAATCAGTTCCTTCATCAGCAGACCGGCCATGATCGTCTTGCCGGCACCGGGATCATCGGCCAGCAGAAAGCGCAAGGGCTGGCGGGGCAGCATCACCTCATAGACAGCAGTAATCTGGTGCGGCAGGGGTTCCAGCACCGATGTATGCACTGCCAGTACGGGATCAAACAGGTGGGCCAGCTGAATGCGGTACGCCTCCGACACCAGCCGGAAGAGCCTGCCCTCCCCATCGAAGCTCCAGGGACGCCCCTGCTCGACAACCTCGAATCTGGACTCGTCATTGCGGTAGAGCAGCTCGTTTGCCAACTTGCCCGACGGCGACTTGTAGGTCAATTCCAGAGCTTCGGAACCGAACCACTGAACACTGAAAACCGTGGAAAGAGCATCCGGCAGGATGCCACACACGGCGGCATTGGGTGTCAGTTCTTCAAACTTACTCATTCCGTCCTCGGTTCACAGTATGTTTCCTGACCGCTTCTTCAACTTCGGGAGAATGGGATATCATCACCGGCAAAGGACTCCATCAGCAGCCGTTCATGAAGAAAATTGCCCGGAATACGGCAGCCCCGCCGGCTTCGCCAGCGCAGATAGTACGGCTGATTGAAAAGGATCCTGTTGACAAGCAAAGAAGACTGCTTGAATCCCCGGAAAAAGTACTATAATCTTTATCAGCCTGTTTTCCAGCTCTCCGGCGATATTCGGCGTCTGGAAAATGACTCTGGAAAGTGAAGTAAGTAGACCCCATCCAAAAAGCTTTTTAACCACAAAAAGCACGAACTTTTTAAAGTTGGGTTCGTGTGCTGATCGTAAACTTCAGAAATTTTATCGTAATTCAAGCCAAAGGCAACAAAAAGCAAATTTTAGCGATGAAGCATTAGATTGGGACATCAGCTTCTCTACAAAATTTTCGTGTCCTTTCGTGCCTTTCGTGGTTAAAAAAGCTTTTTGGAGGCCCTCTACCTAAACGCAACAACCTTTAAAAATTTTCGTGCCTTTTCGTGTCTTTTCGTTGTTTAAAAATGGGTTGTGGTCGCCAGACTTCGGCGGACAAGGGCAGTTCGTTCAGTTCTGAGCGAGCTTCCCTCCAGGCCGGAAAATATTTATTCAGCAAAGCGACGAAGCGTTCGCTGTGGGTCGGTTCGAGCAGATGCAGCATTTCATGCACCACGACGTACTCGATCAAGTCCCGGGGTTTTTTCACCAGTTCTGTATTCAGGCGGATGTGGCCTGCCCTGCGATTGCAGCTGCCCCACTTGGTCTTCATGCGCTGCAGGAAATAGGCAGCGACCTTG
>JAQVUB010000110.1 GCA_028699735.1 Lentisphaeria bacterium
GCTTTTTCGTGAATTTCGTGGTTAAAAAGAATTCCGCATGCGGTCGAATTTTGCGGTGATCTGCCGGGTGACCAGGAGCAGGATCAGGAACATGATTGCCGCCGCCCAGAAAACCATTCTAGTGCTCAGCAGCCATGCGATCAGACCTCCCAGGCAGGGTCCTAAGGTCATACCGGTGGATTTTGCCATTTGAGCAAAGCCGAAGACAGCACCTTTTTTTTCCGGCGGTGTCACTTTTGACAGCCAGGTATTCAGAATGGGGTCAAAACCGGCCAGGAAAATCATCAGCAGAAAACGGAAAGGTATCAGCATCAGGTGACTGGAGGCCAAGGCAATCAGGATCATCGACGCGGAAGCACCCACTGCATTGATATAAAGAAGGCGTCTGGGATGAAAGCGATCCAGCAGAAGGCTGCCGCCAATTCCGGCCAGCAAAGCCCCCAGACTGCCAACGCCATTGATCATTCCAGACCAGATGGCGACCCCATCCAGGCTGCCATATAATTCCTGGATGTATATGGCAAGCAAACCGCCATCCATGCGACGGGTGATGCTCATCCATAATACCAGCGCCAGTAATACCGTGCCTGGACCTAAGGCCGCGAATTTCTCCCGGAAAGACTGCCGCTTGCCGGCTTTTTCAGATTGCACAGCCGTAAATTTCTCGCGCACAAAGAAAAATACCAGAACGGCAGCCAGGAAAAGGACTGCGCCGGAAAAGAGGAAGGTTTTGGCATAACCAAAGCGGTCGGCCATGAATCCCCCGATAAAAAGGCCGGTCATATTACCTGAAAACTGTGCGGAACCCAGGCTTCCCAGAGCCAGTCCCTGGCGGTGTCCGGGTGTGTTGCAGGCCACCAAAGTGATGACGGCGGAGGCCACTCCGGAAAACAAGCCCTGCATCACCCTGAGAAAAGCAAAAATATAGACATTGGGCGCAAAGGCCGCGCAGGAAAGAATCAGGCCGGCTCCGAGAGTCGCCCGCAAGACCATGGGTTTTCGCCCATAGCGGTCAGACAGCATTCCCCAAACAGGTGATACCAGAGCCATGCTCAGCGGCGCACCGGCAGTAATAACCGTGGTCCATAACTTGACCAGATCGGCATCCGTTACCCCCAAATCCTGAATGTAATACGGCGCAAATGGCATCGACAAGGAAAAACCGACCGAAGCACAAAATTGCGAAATCCATAAAACAATCAGATTGACAACCCAATATGGCAAAACCCCTCCTTAACCGAAATGGATAGCATATCATGTTTTTTGTAATATAGAGCATGAACCAGTTTTTTCTGCGTGAAAATCAAAACCGATCAATGGACAAGGAGGTCTTGATTGTAAAACTGGTAACGGTGGAATTCTTTTTGAACAACGAAAGGCACAAAACGACCCGGGAAAATTTCATGGGATGCGGCTTTGACTGCGAGAATGCGTTGTTCCTCCCATGAATTTTTTCTGGGTCGTTTTGTGCCTTTCGTTGTTAAAACATAGCCCTGCCACCTACACAGCATCTGACGTATTACAAAGTACGCCTCACTTCCGGAAAAGCGATACTGTTGTTGGATTGCAAAACCGGTAATGGCATATACTTTAAGATTGTTATCCTGGAAACCCCTCCTTGCTTTGATCTGCAACCGGAGTAAATTTCAGGATCTTCGTCCGCTGTGTCAAGTCAACGGCTTTAAAACAAAGGAGAACATGAAATGGGAAACTTTTTTCAAGATGTATGGAAAATGGTGATCGACAGCAATGTCTTGGTACTGATCAAGGCAATTGTCATTCTTGCCGCTGGTTGGCTGATTGCAATTTATGTATCCGGTCTGGTCAGCCGTTTGATCCGTGCCTCATCGCTTGAACAGAAGCTCAATCGCTGCCTGCCGGAGGGTTCGGCTATGCCCGCCTCCAAGCTTGACAAGTATATCGGCAGAGCCGTCTATATTTTAATCCTGTTATTTGCAATTTTGGGCTGCCTCACAGCGCTGGATCTGTCTCAGGCAGCAGCACCCATTCAGAAATTTTTTGATATGATCACCGCTTATGCCGCCAATCTGATCGGGGCTGCAGTCTTGATTTTCATCGCCTGGCTCTGCGCTACCCTGGCTAAATATCTGGTTGGCACAGCCATGAAAACGCTCTCCATCGATCAGAAGGCTTCCAGCTCGCTAGATATGAAGGAGGGCCGCCCGGTCTCTGCCACGGCAGCCGAAATCATCTATTGGGTCGTATTGCTGTTCTTTCTGCCAGCAATTTTACGGGCATTGAAGATTGACGGAATCACGGAACCCATTCAGCAGATGTTTACCAAACTCCTGGATTATGTGCCGAATCTGATCGGTGCGGGGGCTATTCTCTTTATTGGCTTGATTGCAGCCAAAATTGTCCGCAAAACCGTTTCGGGACTGGTCGTGGCCAGTGGCCTCGATGGTCTCGGCGAAAAAGCAGGCGTTTCAAAAATGTTCGGTAATCAGGGACTTTCCGGAATGATCGGCATTGTCGCCTACGTCCTGATCGCCATTCCAGTACTGATCTCTTCACTGAATGCCCTCAAAATCGAATCCTTGTCCGATTCGGTTTCCGGACTTTTTTCCAAGATTCTCAATACCACGGGCGATCTGCTTGGAGCCGCTCTGCTCCTGTTTATTGCCGTGATGGTCGGGCATTTTGTTGCCGGCCTGGTGGCTCAGCTCCTGGAAAATTTCGGTTTCAACAAGCTGCTGGGTCATCTTGGAGTGAAGAAGGATGAAAGCAATGTCGGCGCCCTACCCTCAGCACTGGTTGGAAAAATCGTCTTTATCGCCATCATTCTGCATGCCGCCATTGCCGTATGCAATATTCTGAAATTCCCGGAACTGGCCGCCCTGTTACAGACTTTCCTCGTCTTCGGTGGAAATATCGTCGTCGGCCTGATCGTCCTGCTCATTGGTGTCTGGCTGGCCAATTTTGCCGCAGATTCCCTGAAGGGTAAATGCAATAAACTGGTTGCCACCATCGTCAAAGTTTGTGTCCTTATCTTTACCGGTGCAATCGCTATCCACAACATGGAAATTGGCGGCCCGATCGTGCAGACGGCCTTTACCCTGCTGCTGGGCGCGGTCTGCGTGGCAATTGCGCTGGCTTTCGGCCTCGGCGGACGAGAATTTGCCGCACGCAAGTATGAAGAATGGTCCAAACAAATCGATAAAAATGACTGGTAATTATTAGCTCCAGTGGAAACCTGCATCGATATGACGTCGCTCGTTGACGACATATCGATGGGGTGCAGTTCCTAAAAGTAGGTAGAGGCTGTCCAGAAAGGTTTCAGGGTTCAGGTTTAAAATGTGGCGTAACCGGCTCGGTTGCGATTTCTGTTAGCACTCCCACGCCCGAACGGTCTCGGGTGCCCGGGGCGCTACCTTTTGGGAACTGCACCCTATCGATGTTTTTTGTATCCGCGCGACTGTTCCTGTTACCGATGTCTTTTGTCCCGCTGCAATCAATAGAAAGGATTTCAGGCAATGTTTCGCTCCCCTATCACTTTGTCAAACAAGTCGCTGATGATCGTAGAAGTCTTGGCGCCAGACCTCTTCCGAATCCGTATGGATGCCACTGGAAAATTTTCCCCGGGGGGCGTGGAACGTTATCAAATGCTGAATCTGGATTGGCCGGATTGCACGGTACAGGAACAGAAAGGCGGGAAGGATATCCTTTTTAAGACGGAACAGGCCGAATTACGGGTTGATTGCACAGACGGCAATTTCTGTCTCTGCGGAGCCGATGGCAGAGAATTGCTGCGCACGGCAGCCCCTCCAAATGGCTCGCAGGACTCCGGTTTCAATCTGCGACTTAAGCTGCAGGCGGATGAGCGTTTGTATGGCCTTGGCGATGAATCACGAAGCGAACTGAATAAACGGGGACATGACAAAATCATGTCGATTACCAACGTTTCCGCTTATACACCCATCCCCTTTTTCAGTTCCAGCCGGGGCTGGGGACTGTATTTGAATACCACATGGATTCATCGCTTCGACGGCGGTAAAAAAAATCCCGAAGTCCTGCAGCTTTATTCCCAGAAAGGAATGCTGGAATGTTTCCTGTTTGCAGCAAATTCCATCCCGGATGTGCTTAACCGCTACACAGAACTCACCGGGCGTTCCTATGTGCTGCCTCGCTGGAGTTATGGCATGACTTTCGTTTGCGATGAACGGGAAGTGCGCGCGCGGGATATCCTCTACGAAGCACTGGAATTCCGACGTCAGGGTATTCCCTGCGATGTCATTGGACTGGAGCCGGGCTGGATGGAAAAACGCTATGATTTTTCTACCGAAAAACAATGGAGCGAGACGCGCTTCCATATCCCGTTCTGGCTGAAAAACAAACCCTACGGCACCTTTTGCCATGCCCTTCATAATATGGGCTTTAAATTGAGCTTGTGGCTCTGCTGCGATTACGACTTGAGTGAATTCGAAGAACTGCAGCTGAAAAATCAGGGTGCTGCAGACTCGCTTTCTCCTTCCGTCGATGCGGAATCAAACCTGGAAGATGACCTGATCAAGGATCCGCATTTTCATCCGTCGCGGCAGGATACTCTGACCAAGCCCGGAGAAGGCTGGTTTGAACATCTGAAAAAATTTGTTGATGATGGCGCGGACGCCTTCAAGTTAGATGGTTCAAATCAGATTAATTATCATCCCGACCGGAAGTGGCTTAATGGCATGGATGATGCTGAGATGCATAATCTCTATCCGCTTCTTCTTGCCAAACAAATGTGCCAGGGATTCACCGAATATACCGGCGGCAAACGCACGCAGATTTTCACTCCCAGCGGGCATGCCGGCATCCAGAAATATGCGGCCATCTGGGCTGGGGATACCGGCGGCGGCCCGAATACCATTCCGGCTCTGCTCAATCTGAGCATGTCGGGGCAGTCAAATGTCTGTACGGATATGCAGGTTCATGATGCCGCCGGGATCCATTACGGTTTTTTGCAGGCGCTTGCTGAGGGCTTTTCGTGGCACATGTACAATCAGCCCTGGTTTCTGAAACCTGAGTGCCTGGCTCTTTACAAGTATTATGCCCATCTGCGATACAGCCTGCTCCCCTATATCTATACCATGGCTCATATCGCCTATCGAAGCGGAATGCCGATCATGCGAGCCATGCCCCTGGTCTGTCCGGAGCTCCCAGAAGCAGATGATTGCCTGCAGCAATATTTCTTCGGTGACTCCCTTCTGGTTTCAGCCTTTGCGGACAAAGTATTACTTCCCGCAGGAGCCTGGTATGATTTCTGGACGGATCGACTGCTGCAGGGAGGCAGCTGGATTCCTGCAGAATTTCCGGCGGACCGCGGCGGATGCTTGTTGGTCAAAGCCGGATCGGTCATCCCCCGGCAGTCCCCGGTTGAATCGGCGGGGACGAAGCTCCCGGAACTCCTCACCTGGCACATTTATCCTGGAGAAGATTTTGACTTCACCCTGATTGAAGATGATGGGATTTCCTTAGCTTACCAGAAAGGGGAAGTTGTAGAAACCGAAGTTCGCGGACGCCGGTCAGGTAACCGGTATATGGTGGAAATCTCCCCTCGAAAGGGCACCTGTCAGGGAATGCCGGCACTTCGCAAACATCGTTTTGTTGTGCATCCTGCCGGCCTGAAGCTGGAGGTTCCAGCCGACGAACAGAACGAAAGCGCAATGGCGACCGTAATCCTCACGGATTAATTTTTAAACAACGAAAAGACACGAAAAGGCACGAAAAAAATCTTGAGAAGTGCGGACGCAGGCTTGCCGTCAAAGTCTCTTCCCAAGATTTTTTTCGTGCCAGTTCGTGCTTTTCGTTGTTAAAAAAGATCAGAACACAACCTTGTTCAGGGTATATTCAACCAGACCAACTGCACCGGCGGCCTTCAGAGCCGGAATGATATCACGCATGATATGAGAATCCAGGACGGTGGTCAGAGAGAGCCATTCCGGATTGGACAGATGGGATACCGTTGGCTGCTGTAGCGCCGGCAAAAGATTCAGCACTTCCTGCAGATTCTTCTGATGCACATTCAGCATCAGGCCCACTTTGTTTTCAGCCGCCAGAACAGCCTGTAACAGCAACGCAATCCCGTCCATCTTCTGGCGCTTGAAGGGATCCGCAGCCGCCGCTTTGTTGGCAATAAACCGGGTGGTGGTCTCGCAAATCGTGTCAACAATACGCAAATTATTTGCCTTGAGGCTGGAGCCGGTTTCGGTGATTTCGACAATGGCATCCGCCAGATGCGGCGGTTTGACTTCCGTAGCTCCCCAGCTGAATTCAACATCAGCCTCAACACCGTGTTTCTCGAGATAGCGTTTCGTCATCCCCATCGCTTCCGTAGCGATGCGTTTACCAGCCAGGTCTTTGGCACAGTGAATCGCTGAGTCGTTGGGAACCGCCAGCACCCAACGCAGCGGCTTGCGCCCGACTTTCCCGTAAACCAGTTCCGCTATTTCCACTACATCAGCTGAATTCTCCAGAATCCAATCGTATCCAGTCAAACCCGCATCCATGATGCCCAGTTCGACATAACGGGCGATTTCCTGAGCACGAATCAGCATGCATTCGATTTCCGGATCATCAATCTCCGGATAATAGGAACGCGAATGAATATCGATTTTATATCCCGCCCGGCGGAACATTTCCACCGTGGTCTCTTCCAGACTCCCCTTGGGCAAAGCAAGACGCAATACTGACATGCCGGATACCTCTTATTTCTGATAAACTTTTGCGGGATCAAAAACGCGTTCTCCCTGGATACTCAAGCTGCCATCCGCTTCAACACGGCGGAAAAAGCAACTGCGGTATCCTTCATGGCAAGCCGCGTCGCCAACCTGTTCAATCTTGAATATGACCGTGTCCAGATCACAATCAACCAGAATTTCCTTCACTTTCTGAATGTTTCCGGAACTCTCCCCCTTGACCCACAGCTTCTTCCGGGAGCGCGTCCAATACGTAGCAATCCCAGTTTCCAGAGTCTTATTCCAGGCCTCTTCATTCAGATAAGCCAGCATTAATACTTCGCCGGTACGGTAATCCTGGGCAATCGCCGGAATCAAACCGTCCGCACTCTTTGAAAAATCAAGTTTCACCATGCTCAGATTCTCCTGCAGTTCAAAATCTTCCGGCCAACGCAACGCTGGCCAAATGCAAAAAACTTAATGTAAAGGCCATCGGCTGAAATTCAATAAAAACACGCGTAAACTTATGGGATAACTACACTTTTCAGTAATACGTCAGCGAATCTGGGTAGCAGTGCTTTTTTACAACGAAAGACACTAACGACCCGAAAAAATTTCATGGGATGAATAACGCATTCCTTCAGTCAAAGCCGCTTCCCATGAAATTTTTTCGGGTCGGTTCGTGCTTTTCGTTGTTAAAAAGAATTTCTCAATTACCAGCTTCACGTATTACTGACACAGGACAAAATTTGGACAAAATTTCTTTCTGTTTTTGCTGGAACGAATTGAAAACCGCCCGGATGGAGTTATTGTAATGCAATCGACTTTTCAAACACTTCCGGAGAGGTGACAGAGTGGTCGATTGTGCAGCACTGGAAATGCTGTGTACCCACAAGGTACCCAGGGTTCGAATCCCTGCCTCTCCGCCATTTTA
>JAQVUB010000111.1 GCA_028699735.1 Lentisphaeria bacterium
TCGGAAACATATCCGGTATATCCGATTCGTTTCAGTTCCGCAAGAGCCTCCGTCCAGCGGACGGTACCCTGTCCCATCAGGCAGGATTTCTTCTTCAACGGGGTGCGTGACTCCAGAATCCAGTCTTTGACATGGACATGAAAAAGGTGCCTTCCGGCCTTGCGCACGGCTTCTGCGCCGCTTTCCACGCCGGCCAATTCGACCCAGGCATAGTCAAACAGCATGCCGACATTGGCCATATTGACGTCTTCAATCAGGCGGACTGTATCGCGGACGCTCATCGTCAACGAACCAATATGAGTTTCAATGCAAATACGCACACCGAAACGGGCGGCGTATTCCGCAGTCTCCTGAATCCCGCTCACCGTGCGGCTCCAGACATCACTGAACCAGATTCCCGGCTGGCTGAATGGCTCAACTCCACCATAAACGCGCACCAGCGGACACTGCAGAATCGCTGCAATTTCAATGACCCTTTTCAGATTTTGCAGTACTTTTGCGCGTTCCTCGAGGGCAACAAAGTTTTTATAATAGGAGGTCAGGCAGGAAAATGCCATCCCTTCCTGCATGGCAACCGTGAAAATTTTCTTTGCCTCTTCATTGCTGATCTTTTCGCTGTCAATTTGTCCATCAGCTGCCACCCTCACTTCAATTCCATCGTAGCCAATTTGTTTGAACAGTCTGATGACTTCAAAGATATCCCGGCCTGGCGCTCCCATGGTATGCCCGGAAAATAAAATGCGCTCATTCATCTTCGTTTGACTCCCTGTGTAATGTTCACTTTTTGACGTTTCTCACAAAATGGTGGTTCCCCCGGGAACAAAGACACCGTTGGAAATGCAATTCTCGCCGCGTTCTCCAGCTTTGATTTGTTGTGCTATGGCAACGGCATGCCTGGTCATCGTTGCGATATCCGGATCGATCGTGGTCAATTCCGGTTGCAAAAAGTTTGACAACAGGGAATGACAGTCATAGCAGGCTATGCCAGCTTGCTCCGGAACGGCAACTCCATTTTTCAAAAACAACTTCAACAGCAAGGCTGCTGGATAGTATTGCGGCAGAAAAAAAAGAGACGGAGTATCAGGGCGGTGAAGAGCAAACAACTCCATCACCTGCTGCTCAGGAGATAATTCGGCATCCAGATCACAATGTTCAAAAGTTGCATTGTTCTTTTGCAAACCTTCCATAAATCCCCTGATCCGCTTTTCTTCACTGTGGGAAGGTCTTTTGCAACAACCCAGAACGCAGCGGCGATAATATCCTCCAGCAAAGATCCGATCAGCCATCGAACAACAGGCCTCATGATCATTGCCATAGGAACAGCAATAACCGGCCACATCGCGATTCAACAGGACAATATTGGTAAAATTGTGCTGCTTCTTTTGCAGAAACAAATGATCCTCCGATGCAGTTCCCAGTACAAGCACAACATCAAATTTTGAACTGCGAGATGGAGTCAGAACTTTTTGCAGCAGCCCGGGATAAAACAATTCATAGGATGCTTTCAAGGGTAATTCTACCGACAATGCACTCAGCGTATGGTTGACTTGAGCCATGAAATCAGAAAATTGCGAATACAGCCAGGGACTGAGTATCAACAGAGTCAGAGGAAGATTTTTCTGTTGTGACAAGGCAACCGCAACTGCATCCGGACGATAATTCAACTTGTGACTGGTTTCGAGAACTTTCATCACCGTGCGGGATGATAAACCAAGAGAGGAACGCTTCTGATTCAAGACAAAAGAGACGGTGGCCTTCGATACCCCGCTCAGTTTAGCAATGTCGTCCATTGTGACTTTCACAGCCTGAACTCCTGAAAATTGTTAACGTAAACCGGTTATTATAAGATAAACTAACATGTCATAAAGTAAATGCAAATCTATTTATTAATTTTTTTCATCCTTTTTTAGAAACTGGTATCGGGGGGATTCTTTTTGAACAACGAAAAACACGAAAAGACCCGAAAAATATTCATGGAAATAACGACGCATTCTCGCAGTAAAAACAGCTTCCATGAATTTTTTCTGGTCTTTTCGTTTTTTTTGTTTTTATCTTTTGAGCCCCCGGGTCAGGATACGTCCGTAAGATGTTTTTTTCTGCCGGTCAGTTGCTTGATAAATTGCCGGTAGAACTTTTGCCGCAAAAAGCGTCCCACCCGCAAAAACCAGGGTTGCTTGTCGAGATATTGATTCAGCTCACCATCCAGCAGATCGGGATAATAGGATTCAGTGATGGATGCCAACGAATAAAGATCAGACTTACGGGCAACGTTAAAGAATAATCGGCACAGAGAGAATTTCTTGTGATCCGGACATTTTATCATAGCGGTAGCCCAATCGATCAAAATGGGAACGTCTCCTGGAAGCCGAAGAATATTGGCACGCCGAAAATCCCCGTGGGAAACTCCAATTTGGTGCAAATCCCGGGTCAGGGAAATCAGGTTCTGAAAGAACAATGGCGAAGGGCGCTCGGTTTCACTGTATTTTTCATTTTTCATTAATTGCGAAGCACCGGAAATATATTCCATCAGCAGGCTGTCGGAGTTCAGCAGGGTGATCGCCTTGGGTGCATGCCGAAAACCCTTTTTTTGCAGAAAAAGCAGCGCGTTGTATTCATTTCGGATACTGATCCGTCCCAGCAGGATCCTGATCAAAAACGGTTGCCTGGCAAAAGTTTTCAATAAATATTCAGTGCCGTCACAGGTACGCAAGACATAGGTATCAGTATTCCCCCAGGATGTCGCTTTGCGAAGCAGACCCCCTCTGCGCAACAACTCTGCAAAGGACGGCCATTGATCCAGTGAATCCGGCAGAAAATCCGCAGGGCAGCTGTCATTTTTCCTGCTGTCACCTTGCATCTGTCCTAATATCCTTCACTGGAAAAAATGACGTATGTGCAAACTTCCACCGGATGTTTCTGAAAAGTCATTGAACACAGCCAGAAAATGTCACAAATCATACCCGAAGAAAAAAATAAAGTGCATGGAAGACAAAAACATACCGTAAAGTATAATAAAAAATATACTTTACGGTCTGCGAAATTCAACGCAGGTGCGTCGGGAAACTATGCAGTTGGCATTTCGTGGTATCAAAAATTCCTTTTTTACCAGGATGCACTGACGGATTACGTCATTCAAAATAAGTTTGCAGGGTTTTTAGTTCCGGGGCAACCGTTTCGCGCGGGCCATTGCTACCCTGCAGATAAGATTCCAAAGCCACCCAGCCTTGATATCCAGCGGCCTTGATTTTCCTGGCTATCGCCTGGTTTGCAATCATCCCCTGCCCAAAGTGAGTCCCTGCATAGCCACGGGCATTTTCAGCTGCCTGAAAATCCTTAAAATGAAAATGACAGCTATGCGGGATTAAGCGATCAAAATTATCCTCAGCATTTTCATTGACGGCCTTGAAATTCCCAGTGTCGAAAACAAATTTTACCCGGTTCCCCGTCAGACGGATAATTTCCAGGCAATCTGCTGCGGAGCAGATCAGGCCGGGAGAAGGATCAAAGTCTTCAAATGCGAGCACCATTCCGCGCTTTTCAATATCATCGACAAAATTCATCATTCCCTCAGCAATCCAGCGTTGTGCTTCCCCAGCACTGAGTTTCTCCGGCAGTCTGCAACCGGCCAGATGGACGATTTCCGTACCGAACGACTCACAGATATCAATCCCTTTGCGCATCTTGTCATACTCCGCATCACGCTGCAATCCGGCCGGTTCGGCCAGATTGGCCAGCAAATCCATTACCGGCATACAGAGTTTGAGCTCCCGCATTTTAAGCTGATAACGTTGCAGAAGAGCTGCCTGGTCAAAAAAATGGTTGCAGAAAGCTTCCACTCCGTCAGCGCCAGCCTCCGCCAGAATCTCCAGCAAAGTTTCGTGAGAGCCCGCTTCACTGCCAGCCCAACCCGAATACATAAATGTCATAACCGCAAATTTTACCATGATCGAAAAAACCTTTCTGCAAAAAATCAAGAACTAAGATGAAAAGAAAGCGCTGTTGGGCACTGCTGCAATTCAAGCAGTGAGACCCTGACAACAACTTTATTCATAATATACCATTTCCCGGTAATCTGTCAGCTGAGTGCAGCGGTATTTTTTTTACAACGAAAGACACTAACGACCCGAAAAAATTTCATGGGATGAACAACGAATTCCTCCAGTAAAAATCGTTTCCCATGAAATTTTTTCGGGTCGGTTCGTGCTTTTTGTTGTTAAAAAGAATTCCTCTGTTACCAAGTTTAACTGACGCATTACATTTCCCGGAAAAAGCAAATGCAGATACCCTTCCTCCGCTCTTGAAAATTCCGCTTTGCTTACGTATATTTAGCAAAGGATCGGAAGTGACATCATGCGCTTGATCCTGACCAATCAAATTCAGCGCAAACCGTCTGTTTGTTCGGCAGCCCTCCTTTGCCTTTGCCAGTAACTGTATTGCGAGAACTATCATGGATCGGATGGATAAAAAAATCATTGCCTGTCTGGTGGAAGACGGACGCAAAAGCAATAACGAAATTGCCCGTTTGCTGAAAATTTCGGAGGGGACGGTTCGCAACCGCATCCGTCGTCTGACCGACAGTGGCCTGTTGAAAATTGTTGGCATGACAGCGCCGGATGCCCTGCCGGATCAAGAATTGGTGCTGATTGGAGTCAAGGTGGCAGTCAGCAAGGATTTGACTGATATTGCCGAAAAAATCTCCCGTTTGCCGGAAGTCCAGGCCGCCTCGATCACTACGGGGCGCTATGATATCATGGTCGAAGCACTGCTGAAGGTAAAGTCCGGGCCAATCGATTTCCTTTATGGCTCACTCTCCAGAATCCAGGGCATCACCGCCACCGAAACCTTCATGATCATGAAAAGCTTCAATAAATGGATCATCCCGCAAAGCGATTTCACCTGCGGCAAAGATTAACCCCCCCCTGTCCCCTTTTACATCAAGCAAGTTTGGATTTCATGAAAAAAATTCGTCTTGGAATCGTTGGTCTTGGGCGCCGTGGCAGAAGCATGTTTGCTTTGGCTGCGGAATCATTCGAACAGGTCATCCCTGCAGCTGGCTGTGACCTTGATGATAAAATATGGATGGAAAAACAAAATAAGGAGACGCTTTCACTTGCCGAAAAATACCCCGATGCCACATTTTTTACGGACTACGACCGCATGCTCTCGGAAACAAGTCTCGATGCAATCCTGGTCGAAACACCGGCCAATATCCATGCGGAATTTTGCATGAAGGCTCTCGAACGGGGCATTGCAGTGCTCTCTGACGTGCCTTTTGCCGCCAGCCTGGATGAAGGAAACCGGCTATGGGATTGCGTCCGCAAAACCGGCGCTCTGTTCATGGCTGGGGCCAACCCCAATGAATGGGGCTTTGTGGAAGCGATGGTCGATCTGTATCAGAAGGGGCTGCTGGGAGAATTGTCACTGCTCGAAGCCGAATATATCCACGATGTGCGCTACCTCTGGAAATCAACGCCTTGGCGAAACTCGGGAGCCTTCTGGCCGATCACCTATTGCACCCACTCATTAGGGCCGCTGCTGCGCATTCTTAAAGAAGACTTGCGCTATGTCTCTTGCCTGGGAACCGGCTCGAAAATCTGTCCGGACGACCCGACCCGTCAGGATATGATGTGCGCTCATTTCCGAACGGGAAACAATGTCGTCGTCCGCTTAATGACTTCCTTTATCAACAATGCCCATATCGGATTGCATTCCTACCGGGTCTTCGGAACGACAGGCTATTTTGAACGCTTCTCCGGCAGGGGAAAACTGGCGCCGGCCACCTTTTTTTCCAGTGAGAAACTTTATGGTGCCCATGACCTGACGGAATTACCGGTCAACCTCCAGCGTCATGAATTGACAGCCAGTGCCGATGCGGGACATGGCGGCGCCGATCAGGCACTCCTGCAACGCTTCTTTATGGCCCTGGAAAATCAGGCCGAACCCATAGATATCCGCGAGGGACTGCGCATGACCTTCCCGGGAATCTATGCCTGTGAATCCGCACGCAAAGGCGGACAACTCGTGGAAATCAAATATCCCTGGGATTGACCAGGTTATACGTTCGAGAACCAGGGTAACGGAGAAATTCTGTTTGTGTCTTTCGTTGTTCAAACACTGTCACCCAGATTCGCTTGACGCATTACTTGACCTGGAATAAAAACAAAGGAAACTGCAATGGATTGTTTGGACTTTGCCGAGTTGCGTTATGGAATGTTTATTCACTACGGCCTTTTCAGCCAGCTCGGACGCGGAGAATGGGTCATGAACCGGGAAAAAATTGCCCCGGAACAGATGCGCCAAGTGGCGGTCAATTTCAAACCAGAACATTTTTCCGCTCGAGAAATTTGTCAACTGGCTGTCGAAGGCGGCATGAAATATCTGGTTTTCACGACCATGCACCATGAAGGGTTTCGCCTCTATCCGACCAGGCTGACGGACTTTCATTCCTGGAAATACTGCGGGCGTGATTTGGTTCGTGAAATCGTTGATGCTGCCCGCGAATATGATTTGCGCATCGGACTCTATCACAGCCTGAATAACTGGTTTGATCAGCCCGATGCCGTCGCAGCCCTTGAAAATCCGGAAGCATACCGCCAATTTATCGATAACACCTTTGCCCGCCTGAAAGAACTGCTTAAACTCTTTACCCCGATTGACATCCTCTGGTATGACGGATGGTGGCCATTTGCGGCAGATGCCTGGCAGGCGGAACGCATGAACCGGGAATTGCGAGAAATACAGCCCGGATTGCTGTTTAACGGACGCAATGGACTCCCCGGCGATTTTCGTACCCCGGAAGGTCACCTGACAGCACCGGAGCCGTGGGCACCTTGGGAGGCCTGTATGACGTTGAATGAACACTGGGGCTATCATGCCCATGATGAAGAATGGAAGTCCCCACGCGAAGTGATCAAAATGCTGTTAACCTGCTCGATCGGGAAAGGAAATCTGCTGCTGAATATCGGCCCGCGCGGCGATGGCTCGATCCCGGAAGCCTCAATACAGATTGTCAGGCAAGTCGGTACCTGGCTGAAAAATGGCGGCAGTGAACTGATGCAAAATCTCAGTCCCATGCGTTTTTCACCGGGACTGCGACAGCCCGGCGAAAATGGCGATTGGGATGCAGCCGGCCCATGCTACACTCAAGAGCAGCGCATGTTTTGGATCTTGTTCCATTATCCCGGAAAACAAGCTGTGCTGAGCGGCCTGGAAATGAAGGTAAAAGCAGTAAGCTGCCGCAATTTCGGACGCCTCGAGTTTGTCCAAAACGAGGATACCATCACCATCACCCTCCCCCCGGCCATGGAAAAAGAACTCGCACCTATTCTACTTTTTGACTGCGACAGGGCGCCGTCCATCTACCGTACTGGCGGCATGCGCGTGCCAAACGTCACTCATCCACGATATGACCCCGTAAAACCCGATATCAAATACTGAAAAGGTCTGTAAAGCTGTTTTTTTAACCACGAAAAGCACGAAAAGCTTGGGGTGGACTGGCGTCCACAACCTAAGTTTCAGGACACGGACGGGACACGGACGGGACACGGACGGAACACGGACGGGACACGGACGGCCTGTGAA
>JAQVUB010000112.1 GCA_028699735.1 Lentisphaeria bacterium
AACTGCCCCCCCTGCCCTCTTGCAAGGCTGGAACCTGCGTGGAACCGATTGGCAAGAAACAGAATTGCCCGAAGGTTTTATGCTATCCCCTTCCCGCAACTGGGAAAAAACCGGAAGTTTCCTTCCCGGCAAAGCATATTGGTTCTTTAAATAATATTTTCCACATCCGACCGATCCGACCGATCCGACCGATCCGACCGATCCGACTGATCCGACCGATCCGACTGATCCGACCGATCCGACTGATCCGACTGATCCGGCTGATCCGACTGCGAATAGGCGCGCAGTCTCATCCGTCAATGCAACAACCTTTAAAAATTTTTCGTGTTTTTTTGTGTTTTTTCGTTGTTAAAAAAACTCTTCTGTCACGCTTCGAAGATACCGTTGATATCCTTGCCGAACATGCCTTCGGGGGTTTCGACATGGATGACAATACCCTCTTCCCGTACATCGGTCTTTTCCAGGAAGGTCAATGCATTCGCCTTGCTGATGGTGCTGTACTTGAAGCAACGGCTGAATTCGCCGGCCTCGTTGGAAATATCCTCGACACCCAGCGATTTCATCTGCAGGTCCCCTTCTCTGTTCAAGGCATCGACGTCCGGCAGTTCGAGCATCACATCCGGCTCCGTACTGACCTTGAAATACTGCGCGCCAGGCAGCTCCGGCAAGACCGCCGATGCCTCACGCCATAGCGCATAATTCAGTTTCTCTCCGCCGACAAAACAAACGGCGCTGCTTTGGTGTGGATATACCCCAAAATGGATTTTTCTCTTGCAGGAAAGATTGCCGTCGCGATCGGTCAGAATATAAGAAAGTTTGCTCAACGCATTGCTGGCTTCCCCCATATTAGGAAACATATAGGCGACATATTTGAAATGCTCCGGATCCGCATCCACACGAGCCCAAAACTCTTTCTGAAGCTTCCCTTTGCCTTCAAAAAATTTCTTGAAATCCGGATCGGCATTCGCTTTGCGCCGCCAAATTAAAACCCCAACCCCGCCACCGACAATGACCAGTATCACTGCTGCAATAACCCAGGGAGAAAGCATTCTTTTGCTGGCATAGTTGATCTCCGCCATTTGAGCTTCCAGATCTGCACGTTTGCGGGCAGCGGCTTCCTCTTCGGCTCGTATTTTAGCCGCCTTTTCTTCTTCCAGACGAGCCTTCTCCTCCGCTTCCCGTTTCAGGGCGGCCTCTCTGGCGGCCGCCAACGCCGCCTGACGTTCACGTTCCAACTGCGCCCGGCGTTTCAGTTCAGAAGCAGGTGTGATCCAATCCCCAGCCGGTGCTACCCGGTTGCTCAGCGCCACTGTCTGGAGTTGTGCTTCAAGGGAATTCTCGGCGATCGTAAGTTCCCGTTCTCTGGCCACTTTGCGCAGCAGCGACAGCCTAGTAAACGCCTGGGTTGCGACTCTGACAAAAAGCTCATCTTCACTCAGCCAGTCATCATCAAGGAAGGTATAACCATTTTCCTCGTTCCGTCGTCCACACAACTGGAAGATTTCCGCTTCGACGGCTTGTTGATTCTCCTGCAACCAAACTTGCTGAGCTGCCGTCTGTTTTGCAACCAGTTCCTCCTTGAAGAGCTCCCGGCGACGTTCGGTCGCCTTGTCGTCAAACTTCAGTGCTTCGACTTCATTGCCGCTGATTCCGAGCATATCCCGTACGCGAATCATCTTGTTGCTGACCTTGATCACGCCATTGTTCGCTTCATAAAGAATACCTTCGGTAATCGTTGTTGCAAAAGGATTTTTCTTGTGGAGTATGCGAACCCGGTCGCCACGCTGATACAAAGGGAAAGCCTCTTCTGCAAGCTGTTGCAGCTTTTCAGGCCCGGGAATCGGAAATTTTTCAGCGGCTCTTTGCATCATGACTTCATTAGTCATGCGCAGGCTGTCCTCTTCTTTCAACAGTTTTCCGTGTTGCGATGGCAGCAACTTGCCTTTCAACTGACTGCGTACCTCCGCCAGCAAACCGGCCTCCGAAGCCTTTTCAGCAAACTTGTCAAAAGCCTCCTCGCATACCGCATAAATCTTCTGAACCCGCACTGCCGATTGTTCTCCAGGCGGCACGGTCGCACCGATTGCCCCGGACGACCCAAAAAGCGTAAGCAAACAAAAGACCAATACCCATTCACGGCCAAAGGAAGATAAAAGCATGGAAAATTCCTTGTTATGTCAAAAGCAACAATGGAAAAACTGTGGACAATACATTTAGTTTACGCCAAATTACTGCCTTTGCAACTTTTTTCGTGTCATTTCGTGTTTTTTCGTTGTTAAAAAAGTTATTCGCTATCGCCCCAGGCAAATTTGCGAAACACAGGTATCGAAATGCTCCATACCTCGCAGAATTTTGATTTCGACGCGAAGGAAGAGGAAGGGGGGGATGTCTTTGGGCAGCACTGGCAGGCGCACCGCATCTTTCTCTGTTGTCAGCAAAAATTCCGCGCCGGCTTTGTGGGCTTTTTCGCAGAATGTCTGCAGTTCTTGTTCACGGTAGCGATGATGATCGGCAAAATGCTTGCGGTAGACAAGTTCCGCACCGAGCGCTTCCAGATAACTTTCGAAGCTTTCAGGCACTGCAATAGCACTCAACGCGGCAATTTTCCTGCCGGCCAGCGTTGACAAAGGATAGACTTTTTCAGGATCATCGACCTGTTCGAGATAACAGGGGACATGGTTACATTCGATGATCTTGGCCTGAGAATTATGCCGTTTCAGAAAACGGTGCAGATGGCGCAGATGCTCGCCATGATTCGATTTGGTCAGAAAGATATAATCCGCCCTGCGCAAATTCTTGATGGGTTCTCGCAACATCCCGCAAGGCAGCATCTCGTGATTGTGGAAAGGATTCGTGGAATCAACAACCAGAATATTAGTCCATGGGCGCAGACGCAAATGCTGAAAACCATCATCCAGGATCATGATATCGGCACCTTTGCGGGTGGCAAACGTACCTCCCTTGTATCGATCCTTGTCAACCACCACCATGACCCCAGGACAACCATTGCGAGCTAACAGATTCCGTGCCAGCATATAAGGTTCGTCCCCCGCCTGCGCAGAATCCAGCAGAACGCTTTCTCCATCTGAAACAAAACGCGGCGGTACAATTTCCGGATTCCCACTGAACAGCGATTTAATACGATGCCACAGCGGACGCGGCTTGCTGCGGTAGCCACGGCTCAGAATTGCCACCCGCTTTCCACGCTCCGCAAGGGTGCGCGCCAGCATCTCCACCAAAGGCGTCTTGCCGGTGCCACCGGTCGTCAGATTGCCGACGCTGACCACAAAACATCCCAGTACACGTTGTCTCAGAATGGAAGTATTGTACAGGCTCAGCCGAAACTGCACCGCATTGCGATAAATCCGCGACAGAAAAAACAGGAAATAGCGAAAGATGCGGGCAAAGCCGTCCCGCTTTTTCCCATTGATGATTTCCACCACATATTGTTCGAGTTTTTCCAGATTGTCCCGGAATCCAATCATGTGTCTCACTCCCTACCGCCGGAACATGAAAAATATGGCTCCCAAAATGCACATTGCCGCCCAGAGAAAATTCCAGGTCCACTTCTCCCGCAGATAAAGCAGAGCAAAGGGGACAAAAACACTCAGCGAAATGGCCTCCTGAATGATCTTCAGCTGCGCAACCGAAGCAACCCCAGAGCCAATCCGGTTCGCGGGTACCTGCAGCAAGTATTCCATCAGCGCAATCCCCCAACTGACCAGAGCAGCCACAATCCAGGGACGCTGCCCCATATTGCGCAAATGACCATACCAGGCAAAGGTCATGAATACATTCGAGGCAATCAACAATAATACCGTTTGAAAAAGCTTCGGAATGACCATATTTTTTCGTGTCTTTTCGTGTCTTTTCGTTGTTAAAAAAACTCACTTTCGCAGCAATTCGAAAGTCCAGGCCGGATCGGAAAATTTTTTTCGGTACCGTTCCAGTTCCGGCTCAGGAACTTGAAGCCATTCCGGGGCGGACATTTGCACATTCTGGAGGCCGCTTTTGCGCAGGCTGTTGCAGATTGCCCCAGTCAGTTCCTCCATCGTCAGTGCCGGACGCACCTCCTGCAGATTGACCACCGGCGAACGCACGGAGGCAATGGCTCTGCTGCTGGATTCTCCGTACGGCGGAATTTCCGGAGTCAGCAGTTTCTGAAGGCGATCGAGATTCGTCTCGAGCAGAATGCATCCATGCAACATAACCGAAGGGCCGGACAACGCAAAAGCAGAACCAGACACTTTCCTGGAATCCAGCCAGATGCTGTGCCGTGAACAGGCATGTACTTTGGATATCCCCAAATCCTGCAGAGCCTGCACGATCAGCCCAACCCAGCGAAGCGGATCCCAAGCCTCCCGGGACAGCACAAAACTGTAATTCAAATTCCCACGGTCATGATAAACAGTGCCCCCACCGGAAATCCGGCGGATCAGCACAACCTTCTCCAACAGACATTGCTGCAAAGCACATTCATGAAGGGGATTCTGATTGCGCCCCCACAGCACGCTTTCCCCATTCCGGTAAAAGAGGAGGCAGGCCTCCACCGGACGACGCCGGAAAAGAAGCTCCTCCAACGCCGCATTCGAAACCGCATCCGAAAATGGTGATACGAAAATCCGCATTTTTTAACAACGAAAAGACTCGAAAAGACTCGAAATTTTTTTATAGAGTAGCGGCTTCGACGGATGGGGTTGCACGCAAATTCGCACTCTGGCCTGTGAATGTTCCCGTCCGTGTCCCGTCCGTGTCCCGTCCGTGTCCCGTCCGTGTCCCGTCTGTGATCCGTTTTTTTTCCGCCAGGGTTTATATTAAGAGATATGAAAAATGACCTGCCAGAGATTGCTCCCCGCCTGCGTATGATCCGCAACCTGCTGCGGATTCCGCAGCATGAATTTGCCCGTCGCCTGAAAATCAGCCTGAGCCACTACTCGAAACTGGAAGCTGGCATCGGCGGCATCAGCGAAGCACTGCTGCTGGCCGTCGCCGCAGAAGCACAAGTCACTCCGGAATGGCTCAAAACCGGCACTGGCACCGCACCGCAAATAACAGCAAACAAGCAAAAACAAAGCCGGACTGCAGCGCTGACCCTGGATCAGATCGAACAAATCATCCGTTTCACGGAAAACGAAGAAATCCGCCGTCTTGCCGAAAAAATGTCCCATACTGCCGGGATTCCGCTTGTCCGGTCTCTGGCGGCTCTTGCCCGGGAAGCTCTGCAATCAACCACACGAGCCTGACGCATGCATTTTTTTCGTGCCAATTCGTGCATTTCGTTGTAAAAAAACTTCTCAACGGTTGATCTGAGCCATGCAGGCGATAAAACCGGCCATATCCTCCTGACGCCCAATCGTCACCCGAATGAATTCCGATATTCGCGGCAAATTGAAAAACCGCACCAAATAACCATGCTCCCGCAACACGGCAAAAACCTCCGCCGCCGGACGCACAGGCCGCACAAAAAGAAAATTCGCCTGCGACGGCAGCACCCGGCAGCCCAACGCCTCGAGCTGCTCCATGGTCCACTGCCGCGTTGCTTTGATGCGTTCCGCGTTCGCCAGCATCAACGCATGCGCCTCCAACGCCGCCTTGCCCAGATACTGCGTCAGCATATCCACATTATAGGAATCTTTGACCTTTTCCATCTCCTGAATCAAAGCCAAAGGCGCAAAAGCCAGCCCCAAACGCAGTCCGGCCAGAGAATAACTCTTCGAAAAAGTCCTGGAAACCACGACATTGGGATATTTCGCCACCAGGCTGAGACAATGATCCTCGGCAAAATCCGCATAGGCTTCGTCGATCCAGACCACACCGGAAAAAGCCCGGCAGAGCCGTTCCACGCGCTCGATCGGGAAGCTGTTGCCAGTTGGAGCATTCGGACGAGCCAGCAGAAACAACTTCGCAGCCCCTGCCAGTTCTGATGCATTTTCTGGCAGCTCAAAATGCTCATCAAGAGGCACCGGACGCCGTATTGCCCCCTGCAAATCCGCAAGTACTGGATAGAGAGAGTAGCTCGGTTCCGTATACGCCAGAGTTCCTCCCTGATCAACAAAGGTGCGCAAGGCAATCGTCAGCAAATCATCGGAGCCATTGCCGCAGAGTATCTGCTCAGCTGCAATTCCATACACAGCACTGGCAGCCTCCCGTACCATGCGTGCACTGGGCTCTGAATACAAGCGCAAACGCTCATACGGAAAACTCCGCAATACTTCCCCGAGTCCTGCTGCAGGCGGATAGGGATTTTCATTGGTATTGAGTTTGATAAAGGGTTTGTCTCCGGGTTGTTCGCCAGGAACATATCCGGCAATCCCGGCAATCACGTCACGAGCATATGACATAGCGCTTCCAGCTTTCCAGTCGTTCAAAATCTCAAAAATTGTAATACAGCTGATGAATTTTTAACAACGAAAGGCACAAACAACACGAAAAAAAATCATGGTCAGAGCAATGCATTGAAAGCAGTCAACGCCACTTCCATGATTTTTTTTCGTGCCTTTTCGTGTTTTTTCGTTGTTAAAAAAGTTTACCTGAAATATTCCAGAATCCGATCCATATCGGAGCTGATATTCTGTGCTTTGGCCAGGGGGCTTTCGCCTTCTCCGCCGATTTCCGCGGTCAGCACATCATGATAGCCAACCTGTTGCAATGCCTGACAAACCGCTTTCCAATCTATGTCGCCGCCCAGCAGGCTGCTGGTAAAGGCTCTTGTGCGGGTATCAAATCCCTTGATATGAACCTTCTTCAAACGTTTCCCCAGACGCAAGATCCAATGCTGGGGATAGCCGAAAAAGCAGATATTACCGACATCAAAATACGCTGCAAGAAAAGGATTGTCGAAATAATCAATATAGGAAGTCATTTCTAATGGGCTTAACAGAAACTTGTTCCAGACATTCTCAATAGCCAGGCAAACTTTCTCCGACGCAAAGGAAGGCAGCAAAATTTCAATTTCAGAGACCGAACGCTCCCAGGCCTGCTCATACGTCACGTCCGCCTTCACCACCGCCGGAACCAGAAGAACCGTATCCGCACCCAGCTCAACCGCCGTCGCTAGAGACTGCAAAATCCCTTCCCGGGAAAGGCGTCGCACGGCCGGATCGGCATCGGACAAAGGACTGGCCCAATGCCGGCTGTTCATCACGCTGGGTACTGATACCCCCGCAGCAGAAGCCGCCTTGCGGTAGCGTTGACGTTCCGCATCCGTCTCCAGAGCAGGGATCTCCACACAAGAAAAACCCAACTCGGCGGCGCTACTGAATTTCTCCTCCGGACTCTCACCCGGCAGAAAATTCAAATAAATCCCCTTGCGCATGATATGCTCCTTTTAAAAAATCGTGCAACAGCACCACAAAACTGCTGCTTAATATAATCCCATATTTAAACAATAATCTGCGCAATCTGCGCAATCTGCGGAAATAAAATCGCTAATAAAGTAAGACGTCAGTGAAGCTGGATAATGCGTCAGATAAAGCTGGTAACGGAGGAATTCTTTTTGAACAACGAAAAGCACGAAACGACCCGAAAAAATTTCATGGAAGCGGCGTTGACTGCTAGCATGCGTCGTAC
>JAQVUB010000113.1 GCA_028699735.1 Lentisphaeria bacterium
AAAATGGTTGACCTCATTTCCTTCGTTTCCGGATTCATCTGCTGACGGACGTAATAAACATCCCGAAGTATCGGATAAGCCGATCCCGCTTTTTCCATTTTCCCGAAAAAATACTGGCCGTTGTTCAGAAGAACGGACTGATATTCCGTGGTGAAAGCGAAATTTTCTTTCGTGCCGCCCTGCCTGTCACATCCCGAGAAAAGCGCCATTGCACCCATCAATAGAACCGCAACCACAAACAATCCTGCACGATTTCTTTTGTTTCCCATTTTCATCTCCTTCATTCATTTTTTCAAACAGCAAAATGCACCTTGCCGACCGCGTCTCTTCATCAAAGAGCGCGATGTTCAATATATGAAAGCAAACAGACTGTCAAACAAGATTGTCAGCGGCACAATCCTCCGTTATTTGCAGCTTTCAATAATTTGCAATTCCCCAATGCACATGCTTTTTGAGCATCGCGACAGCCGGAGATGTTGTCGCCCTGTTTTAAATAAACAAATCCCCTGTTAAAGTAGGCATCTGCGTCGCCCGGTTTAATGGCGATCGCCCTGCTGTAATCCTCAATCGCCTGCCTGACATTGCCGAGGCCGGCATATGCATTACCCCTGTTTCTATAGGCCATTGCCTCATCCGGTTTGATTTCGATCGCCTTGTTTAAATCCTCAACCGCCTGCCGGTAATTGCCGAGGGCGCCATATGCGGCGCCCCTGTTCATATAGGCATCGACATAGTTGGCGTTGATTTCGATCGCCTTGTTTAAATCCTCAATCGCCTGCCGGTAATTGCCAAGGCCTTTATAGGCAACACCCCTGTTGCCATAGGCCATTGCCTCATCCGGTTTGATTTCGATCGCCCGGTTGTAATCCTCAATCGCCTGCCTGACATTGCCGAGGCCTTTATAGGCATTACCCCTGTTGCTGAAGGCCATTGCCTCATTCGGTTTGATTCCGATCGCCCGGTTGTAATCCTCAATCGCCTGCCGGTAATTGCCGAGGCCTTTATAGGCGGCACCCCTGTTGCTATATGCATCCGCATAATCCGGTTTTATCTCAATCGCCTTGTTTAAATCCTCGATCGCCTGCCGGTAGTTGCCGCGATCATTATAAACGGCGCCCCTGTTATTGTAGATGACCCAATTATGATCAGTCACTTTCAAAGTATGATCATACAAGGCAACACTGTCCTGCCAATACCCGACCTGCGTCCATGTTTTGACGGACAGGCCCAAAACGATCAAGGCGGATAATGCCAAAAGGGTTTCTTTCCGATACCGCCATTTTTTCAAGAGTTCAGGCACACCCCATGCCGCCATGACAAACAGCCCGATCAGCGAAATATAAGAATAGCGGTCCGCCATGGCCTGAGAGCCGGCCTGCACGATGCCGATAACCGGCACCAGTGTGCCAAGATACCACAGCCAGCCTGTCGCGAGATAAGGCGATTTCTTTGCCCGCCGGATAACGGCCAGGGTTATGACAACAAGCAGCAATACCGACCCCAAAACCTGCCAAAGAATCACTCCCAATGGATGAGGGTAAAAGATTGCCAGATTACTCGGCCAGATCATTTTTCCAATATATGCGATGTAGGAAACAAAGGCATTCCCGATACGGACACCCAGTGGCAACGCTGCAGTGGATTCAACAGCTCCTGCACTTTGTGCGGCGAAATATGTTATGACACTTGAAAGGATGGCCAGAACAAAAAGCGGGACCTTTTCCCGCAGCAACGGATAGATTCGCGACCATTTGTATTCGGGATTGGTTGACTTCTTGACTTCCATTGGCTGCTTGACCGCTGCAACTTGCTTCTTTTTAGAGTTCTTCTTTTGTTTGTCAGAAGCCACAGAATTCAATGCTTCAGTCTGAACCCTGTCATTCGGTTTTATTTCCGAAAAACGCCGCAGGGGCCAGAAATCCAGAAGCAGCAGAACAAATGGAAGAGTGATCAGCATGGGTTTCGCAAGCAGACCCAGAACGAAGAAAAGAACAACAAAAACATATCGCTTCAATCCCGGAGATTCCACATAATAGCTGTACGCTCCCATGGTAAGCATCCAGAAGAAAGTGGAAAGAACGTCCTTGCGCTCTGCTATCCAGGCCACGGACTCCACATGAAGGGGATGGAGCGCAAACAGACAAGCTACAAAGGCACTGGGCCATAGTGATTTGGTCATTCGGCGCAGAACCAGAAAAAGGAGAAGCGTGTTGACCACATGGAAGAGAAGATTGATCAGGTGATAACCTTGGGGGTTGAGGCCGAAGAGTTCATAGTCAAGCATCCATGAAAGCCATGTTAATGGATGCCAATGGCCACTCAACTTTGCTAATTGAGGAGAAAAGGCCGCTTTGATACTGTCCACGTTCAGACCGGATTGCACGGCAGCATTTCGATACACATAGAGACCATCATCCATGTTGATAAAGCCGCAGTCCCTGAGCTGCCAGAAGGCTGCAACCGTGAGAATCGCCAGGGCCAGGCAAATCAGGATCGGAATCAATTTCTTCTGTTGGGCTGCGTCCGGGCTGAAAGTTTCTTTTGATGTTGTCATTGTTTCCGCTACCAGCTTATCCCTTCGTTTTTTAAAAAGTTCTTCGCGCGTTCGCTGCCGAGCTTTGCCGCTATTTTAAAATCATTGATTGAAAGATTTATGTCGCCAAGCCGGGCATATGCGGCACCTCTGTTGATATAAGCATCTTCATAATCCGGCTTTATCTCAATCGCCTTGTTATAATCCTCAATCGCTTTCCGGTAATTGCCGAGGTCATAATAGGCATGACCTCTATTATAATAAGCATTTGCCCGGCCCATTATTTCAATCTCTCTGCTAAAATCCTCAATCGCCTGCCGGTAATTACCGAGGCCGGCATAGGCAATACCCCTGTTATTATAAGCGAGCCAATTATGATCAGTCACTTTCAAGGCGTGATCATACAAGGTAATGTTGTTCTGCCAGTGTCCGACCTGCGTCCATGTCTTAATGGACAGGCTCAAAATGATCAAGGCAGCTAATGCCAAAAGGGTTTCTTTTCGATATGGCCATTGCTTCAAGAGATCCGGCACACCCCATGCCACCATGAGAAATAACCCTGTCAGAGGGATATACGTGTATCGGTCCGCCATGGCCTGAGGGCCGGCCTGTACGATGCCGACAACAGGCACCAGTGTGCCCAGATACCACAGCCAGCCCGTCGCGAGATAAGGCGATTTCTTTGCCCGCCAGATAACGGCCAGGGTTATGGCAACAAGCAGCAATACCGATCCCAAAACCTGCCAAAGAATCACTCCCAATGGATGAGGATAAAAGATGGCCAGATTAATCGGCCAGATCATCTTTCCAATATATGTAATGTAGGAAACAAAGGCATTCCCGATACGAACACCCAGAATAATGACATTCGAGTGGACAGCTTCTGCACTTTGCGCGGCAAGGTATGTTACAATAATCGAAAGGATTGCCAGAATGAAAAGTGGAACTTTTTCCCACAGCAGAGGATAGATCCTTGACCATGAATATTCGGAAGCGGACGATTTCTTTATTTCCAATTGTTGCTTGACTTCTGCAACTTGCTTTGTTTTAGATTTCTTTTTTTGTTTGTCCGAAGTAGCAGACTTCAATCCTTCAGTCTGAACTTTGGGATTTGATTTAATTTCCGAAAAACGCTGCAGGGGCCAGAAATCCAGAAGCAGCAGGACAAAAGGAAGGGTGATCAGCATGGGTTTCGACAACAGACCCACAACAAAAAACAGCAGGACAAAAACATATCGCTTCCATCCCGGAGATTCCACATAATAGCTGTATGCTCCCAGGGTGAGCATCCAGAAAAAAGTGGAAAGAACATCCTTGCGCTCTGTGACCCAGGCGACAGACTCCACATGAAGGGGATGGATGGCAAACAGACAAGCTACAAAGGCACTGGGCCAGAGTCTCTTGGTCATCCGGCGCAGAACCAGAAAAAGAAGAAGCGTGTTCACCACATGGAAAAGAAGGTTGATCAGGTGATAACCTGTGGGGTTGAGGCCAAAGAGTTCATAGTCAAGCATCAGGGACAGCCAGGTTAAGGGGTGCCAATGGCCTACCTTCGCCAATTCGGAAGAAAAGGCCTGTACGATACTGTTCGCATTCAGGCCGGTTTGCACAGTAGCATTTTCATACACGTAATTATTGTCGTCATAATTAATAAAGCCGCAGTTCTTGAGCTGCAAGAAGGCTGCAGCCGTCAGGATTGCCAGGGCAAGGCAAATCAACGCAGGAATCCAGTTTTTATGTTGGGCTGCGTCCGGGCTGAAAGTTTCTTTTGATGTTGACATTGTTATTTGTTCTTTCTTCAATCCAAAAAATTATCATTTGTTTCGGCATTGAATGATCAATGAGCCGGCTATTTCTTTGAGGATGGGCACTTTTTCAATGACGGATGTCAATTGTCCGGCAATGCCCAAAAACGATTTCGGAATCGCAGGGTGCATGAAGTCGAAGGGGACAACAACAATATCCTTAAAACCGCAATCGCGAAGTTTCCCGGCGATTCCCCACCGGAAAAAAGCCGTCTCATCGGGGGAATCTCCCGCCCTGCGTTTGATGGCCGGCACATTCTTGATCAGGGCCACTTGCGGATTCATCATATTCGGTTCCGTAAACATGATCCCGCCCCCGGGCTTCAATATCCGTGAAAATTCTTTCAAGGCCAAATCCACTTCCAGATGATGAAGTGAAGAACTGCCGACAATGAAGTCAAAAGTGTCCGGCTCGAACTTGGTTTCATAGGCATTGCCCACAACAAATTCGACATTTGCGGCATGGACACGCTCCTTCGCTTTCTTAATCAAGATATCTGAAATGTCAATTGCAACTATGGCGTTGTCTGTAGCGGCCAGTTCCTTTGTGAACAAACCTGTGCCGCAGCCGATCTCCAGAACAAGACCTCTGTTGTTGCCGATGAAATCGCTGAAAAGCCTGCATCTTCTGGCCCACCGCAACTTCCCGGCGGGCGACGACCAGTTCCATATCTCTTCGCCATGTTCCTTAATATATTCACCGTGGCGAATTTCATTCAATATTCGTTTGTCATCAGCCAAGATTGATTCCTTTAATGGTTTCATGAGCATCAGTATTGCTATTCAAATCAAATCGGTCTTTTTTGCCGCAAAGTCTATATAAAACCATTTATCCTCAGCGTATGATGAATAATCTTTGATTTCAACTTTCGAGAGGACCTCAACATCGAACCCCGCGCGTTTCACTTCCGATAAATAGATTTCCGCGGATGCGCCTGCTTTCTTTAAACAGTAAGGCGATAATTCGCTGATCATGAACATTTCCCTGGAACGGGCGATGACTTTCTTCATCCCTCTGAATACATGGCACTCATAGCCCTGCACATCCATTTTAACAAAACCGACACCGTCCTTCTCACCCTGGAGATAATCATCCAGCGACACAATTTTGACGGCAATTTTTTCCCTTGACTCTCCATTGTCGTAAACCTGATGATCGATGTTCATTTCTGACGATTTATAAAGGCATGCAACGCCGCTTTTCTCTCCGCAGGCAACATTTGCCGGTTTTACGTTGGTCAGATTCTTTGTCAATCGCTTAAGAAATTTAAAATTATCTTCATCAGGCTCAAAGGCGTAAACGGTCCCTTCCCTGCCAACCAGTTTAGACAGGAAGATCGTATAAAAACCAATATTGGCGCCAATATCCAGCACCTTCATTCCCGGTTTTACGTGCGTTTTTATAAGCCTGATCTTATCCCGGTCGGACCAGTATTTGTATGCAAAATAGATCGGCCGATAGATGGGGAAGCACGATTTATACAATCGATTGAACAATATAAAGACATTAATCATGTTCATCTATTTTCGCCGATCAGACAAATTTAATCTTTTTCGCTGCAAAGACGACCATTTGCAGAAGAAGCAGGCCGTGGCGCCATCGCTGAATGTTCGTGGCTCCGTAAGTCCTCGCGCGATAACGAACGGGAAGATCAACAAGCTTCAATCCCAGCTTGGCCGCGCCGAAGATCAGGTCGTAGTCGCCGAACGGATCGAATTCCCCAAAGTAGGTCCGGTTGGCGGCAATCCGTTCATAATCGTTTTTCCGAAGAACCTTGGTGCCGCAAAGCGTGTCCTTGATCGTCTGACCCAAAAGCCAGGAAAAGGCCAGGCTGAAGAACTTGTTGCCCAGGAAATTGAAAAAACGCATCGCCTCGGCTTCCATTGGATAGACCAGACGGACACCGTTGATGAACTCGCCTTTTCCGCCCGCCAGGGCTTCATAAAAGCGGGGAAGATCCTCGGGCGGTACGGTCATGTCGGCGTCCAGAATCATCAGGACGTCGCCTTTCGCCTTGGCAAAGCCCAGCCTCACGGCGTCGCCCTTTCCATTGCCCGTCTGGCGGTGCAGCTGGCTCATCCTTTCCGGGTGTTTGGCAATCTCCTTTTCAATGACGGCATAAGTGTCATCCTGAGAATGGCCTTCCACAAAGACAATTTCAGTCCCCGCGCCCATTTCCGGCGTCCGCCGGAAAATTTCGGCGATGTTTCCCGCTTCGTTTCGCGCCGCGATGATGACGGACACCAGTGGACCGGCAGAAATCCTCCCCGGTTTTGGGCGGGCCAGAATGAAGTTGGACAAATTGAAAAGCTTGAACGGCCACAGCCGGGCAAGAAACTTGTTGCACAACTTGGCAATGAAAGGAAAATGGAGAGGCCACAGGACTTCATGCCAGGAGCGGACAACTTCGATGTTTTCTAAATTCATGATGTCGGAGAGGTCTTCTACCGTCAGCCAGTTTTGGGGCATCTTGGGTTTTGCCAGGCCTAATTTCCCCGCAACGAACAGGGGAAGCTCCCAGACGCGGCTGTAGGAGTTGATGAGAATGCGCGTCCTGTCATGGCAAAGGCGCGAAAGCTGTGCAAAAACCTCCTGCACGTCCCAGATGTCATCCACAAGATCCGAAAGAAGAATCGCGTCAAAGGGGCCTTCGATCGTGTGAAGCTGGTGGCAGTCCGCCTCGATAAACGTGATGCCCGGATGCTTCATTCGGGCACGCTGAATCATCTCCGAAGAAAAATCGACGCCTACCCCTTTTGAAGGACTAACGGCGGCCAGCAAATCCCCGCGACCGCATCCCAGCTCCAGGACGCGTTGACCGGGCGCCACCCAGAATCGGTAAACCTCCGTCAATCGTTCGTGATACGCCGCGCTCCAGCCGGTCCACGAATCCATTCTGCGGGCGATGGCATCCCAGTGATTCTTCCGCGCCTTCCGGTAAGAGGCAAAATCTGCATTTTCTGAAGTCATACGGTATCGTCCCCGAATTTCATCCCCATTCCTTTACAGCATCGCATAAAAATGATGCAAGCCTGAATGACATATATGCTCACCAAAATCAACGCCATGTTATTCAGGGAACATACTCCAAAAGTCGTAATTTCCCCCTTTTGCCGGCAGAACGGAAAAAAATCATCCTAAAGGAGTATTTACAGGCCCGGCTTTCTGCCGTATCACACACGCAGATTTATCATTAAAATTGTCTTGGT
>JAQVUB010000114.1 GCA_028699735.1 Lentisphaeria bacterium
AATAATTCTTTTTGTACAACGAAAGGCACGAAATGACACGAAAAAAAATCATGGAAGCTGCTTTGACTGCGAGCATGCGTCGTACTTTCCATGAAATTTTTTCGTGTCATTTTGTGTCTTTTTGTTGTGAAAAACACATTGTTATCCAGCTTCATCTGATGCATGAGAGGATATCTCCTGAGTTCAATAAAAAGCGTTGAATTGGCTTGACAAGTGTGCTGGAATGAATACAATAACTAAGATGCCCTGAACGGCAGTTATCCCCCTTATATTTTCAGGTTTTCGAACAAAGGAAAGAGACCATGTCACATCCAGTCACTATTTTTACCGGTCAATGGGCAGATCTTCCCCTGGCTGAACTCGCACCCAAGATGAAAAGTCTCGGCTATGACGGCCTCGAGCTGGCCTGCTGGGGCGATCACTTCGATGTCGAAAAAGCGGCAAAAAGCAGCAAATACTGCCAGGGACAAAGGGCCATTCTGAAAAAAGCAGGTCTGGACTGCTGGGCGATCAGCAATCATCTTGCCGGGCAACTGACCTGCGATCCCAATGACGATGCGCGTTCCAATAACTTTGGCAACCTGCCTGCGGACTGCAATAACAAGGCGGAAAAAAAGCGTGCCTGGGCTATTGAATCAATGAAACAGTCTGCCAAAGCTGCGCACAATATGGGTGTCAAAGTCGTCAATGGTTTCACCGGCTCTCCGATCTGGCATATGCTGTACAGCTTCCCGCCGGCTTCCGACAAAATGATCGATGACGGTTTCAAGTATTTCGCCAAAATCTGGAATCCCATCCTTGATGAATTTGACAAATACGGCATCCGCTTTGCCCTCGAAGTCCATCCCACCGAAATCGCCTTCGATATCTTCAGCGCCCAGCGCGCGCTCGAAGCCATCGGCAACCGCCCTGCTTTCGGCTTCAATTTCGACCCTAGCCACCTGGTCTGGCAGGGCATGGACCCCGTCGAATTCATTAAAGCATTCCCGGATCGCATCTATCACGTCCATATCAAAGATGCAAAAACTACCCTCGATGGGCGTACCGGACTGCTCTCCTCCCATATCAATTTCGGACAGCCCAAGCGCGGCTGGGATTTCCGAAGCCCTGGACACGGCGATGTCGACTTCGAGGAAATCATCCGCGAGCTGAACCGTATCGGTTACAGCGGCCCCCTCTCTGTCGAATGGGAAGACTGCGGCATGGAACGCGAATACGGCGCGGCTGATGCCAGCGCTTTCGTGCGAGCCATTGACTTTTCTCCATCCAACACGGCCTTCGACGCCGCTTTCAACAAATAATTACACTGGGCATTCTTTTTTAACAACGAAAAGCACGAAACGACCCGAAAATTTTCGGGTCTTCGGTGTTTTTCGTTGTTAAAAAACTACTGTGCTCTACTGGGAATCCAATGTCTATCTCTTTTGTCCATCTTCACGTTCACACCGACTACAGTATGCTTGATGGGGCTCAGCGCTGCCCCGATATCGTTGACCAGGCGATCAAGTTCGGAATGCCGGCCGTAGCGGTCACTGATCATGGCAACATGTCGGCCTGTTATGAGATGATTCAGGTTGCTGAAAAGAAAGGAATCAAGCCCATTTTAGGCTGCGAGCTCTATGTCGCACCGGATTCCTGCCTGATCAAGGATCAGTCTCTGCCGCATTATCAGGGCTATCATCTCGTCTGCCTTGCCGAAAACTATCAGGGCTATGTCAATCTCTGTCATCTCAATGAAGAAGCGTGGCTGAGGGGATTCTACTACAAACCTCGAGTCGACAAGGAACTGCTGCATAAATATCACGAGGGGATCATTGCCCTGAGCGCCTGCCTCGGCGGCGAAATTCCCTCTTTGCTGCAGCGCAACCGCGATGAAGATGCCGAAGCGACCCTGATGCAATATGTCAAAATCTTCGGCAAAGAAAATTTTTTCATTGAGTTGCAGGATCACGGCCTCGAAGATCAGAAATCCGTCAATCCCAAACTGATTGCGCTGGCCAGAAAGCACGACATCGGGATGGTAGTGACCAATGATTCGCATTACCTGCTTAAGGAACATGCCGAGGCTCATGACCTCTTCCTCTGCATCGGAACGCAAACCACCATCACCGACGAAAAACGCTTCCGCTTCGAAAATTCTGAATTTTATTTCAAAAGCTCAGAGGAGATGGCCGCCCTCTTTCCGGAAATTCCGGAGGCGGTCAGCAACACCGTTAAAATAGCGGAACGCTGCAATGTCCACTTGCCCACGGTTGAAAAAGACAAGGCTAACCATTATCCGGAATATCCAGTACCAGACGGGATGACCCGCGAGCAGTACCTCCGCGAGCAATGCCTGAAGGGAATGCAATGGCGCTACAACTTCGATCCCCATTCCCCTGATCTTAAAGCGGATGATCAGGCTAAAATTGAGCGTATGGATTATGAGCTGAAGATCATTCAGCAGACCGGCTTCACCAGTTATTTCCTCGTGGTCTGGGATTTCCTCCACTACGCCGCAGAAGTCGGCATCCCGCTGGGACCGGGGCGCGGCAGCGGCGCCGGCAGCATCGTGGCCTATTCTCTGGGCATTACCCATATCGACCCGTTGCGCTATGGCCTCCTCTTTGAACGTTTCCTCAACCCCGACCGTGTCAGCCCCCCGGATTTCGATATCGACCTCTGTGAAAGAAGGCGCTACGAAGTCATCGAATACGTCCGCAAAAAATATGGTGCGGAGAATGTGGTACAGATCGGCACTTTCGGCACCCTGAAAGCGAAAGCAGTTATCAAGGATGTCGCCCGGGCGATGGGCCGCAGTGTGGACGAAGGCAACCGCATCTGCAAACTCATTCCCACGGATCCGAAAATGACCCTGAAAAAGGCATTGGAGGGGGATCCTGAACACAACCTTCCGCCCTGCAAAGAATTGCAGGAGCTTCTCGATACTACCCCCTGGGTGCAGGAACTCTGGAAATTCGCCACCATCCTGGAAGGCATGAACCGGAATTTGAGCATTCATGCCGCCGGCGTGATTATTTGTGACCAGCCGGTCGCAGATGTGGTGCCCATCGCCAAAGGCGCCGGCGACGAACCGATCACTCAGTTCTCCGCAGTCCCCTGCGAATCCCTCGGCCTGCTCAAAATGGACTTTCTCGGCCTGAAGACGCTGACGATCATCCAGGATGCCCTTGATCTCATCGAAAAAAATACCGGGAAGCGCATTGACAGCAATGACATCCCGATTGAGGATGCGGCCACCTTTGCGCTGCTCAATCAAGGCAATACGATCGCCGTTTTCCAGCTGGAATCCACCGGGATGCAGAGCCTCTGCCGCAAATTCGGGGTCAGCCGTCTGGAGGATATCATTGCTTTGATCGCCCTTTACCGCCCCGGCCCAATGCAGTTCCTCGATGAATTCATCGGGCGCAAAACCGGGACGATTCCGGTGGATTATGATGTTCCTGAAATGAAGTCCATTCTCGAGGAAACCTATGGCATCATGCTCTACCAGGAGCAGGTTATGCAGGTGGTTCAGGCCGTCGCCGGATTCTCCCTTGGAAACGCCGATATTCTTCGCCGCGCCATGGGTAAGAAGAAAGTCGATGTCATGCTCGAACAGTTCACCAAGTTCCAGCAGGGCTGCCGTGAAAAGGGACTCAAGGATACCGTCATCCAGAATATCTGGGACAAAATTCTGAAATTTGCCGGGTATGGTTTCAATAAATCGCACAGTGCGGCATACGGCCTGGTTTCCTACCGCACGGCCTGGCTGAAAGCCAATTACCCCGCCGAATTCATGGCGGCTGTGCTCACCAGCGAACTCGGCAATGCCGAAAAACTGGCCTTCTACCTCAAGGAATGCCGCGCCATGAATATCAAAATACTGCCGCCGGACATCAATGTCTGCGACAGCAGTTTCTCGGTTGATGGGAGCAATATCCGTTTTGGCCTGGCTGCAGTCAAAGGCGTCGGCTCCGCTGCCATCAGCGGCATTATTCTGGCTCGAAAGCAGGGGGGACGTTTCCGGGATCTGACAGATTTCTGCGAGCGGGTCGAAAACAGCAGCAGGAAGAATCTGGAGAATCTGATCAAAGCGGGTGCTCTGGACTGTTTCGGATTGCGCCGTTCTCAGCTTCTGGCTGTTTGTGAAGATGCCATTGCCATCGCCCAGCAGACTCAGAAAGACCGCAAAGCCGGCCAGGGCTCGTTGTTCGACATGATGGCGCCCGAAGACCGCAAAATGGTCGAATTGCCCATTCTAGACTTGCCGGAATGGAGCATTGGCGAAATCCTCAATTACGAAAAAGAACTGCTCGGTTTTTACGTCAGCGGGCATCCGATTGCCGAGGCTCAGATTCTCGTCGATAAATTTCAGCTCGATGACCTCAGCGTCATCCCGCAAATGCCGGAGGGCAGCATGGTTCGAGTCGGGGCCTATCTCTCAGCTGTAGCCATGAAAGCCGCGAAGAAGGACAATCGTCCCTGGGCCATTCTGACTTTGGAGAGCCGGGAAGCCACCGTTGAAGCACTGATTTTCAGCGATAAGTACGCTGAAAATCTGCAGCATTATCCGACCTCGTTGCAGCCTGGTCAGGTCGTCTTTGTGGAAGGTGAAGTATCCCGTCGGGATCCGGAAGCCCCTGCCACCATCAACGCAAGCCGTGTCATCCCCGCCAACCTTGCTCCCCGGATCTTTGCCGGAAGTCTTCTTCTGAAGATCCGGCAGGATCAGTTTACGGATGAAAAACTGGTCACCCTGAAGAAAATCTGTGCAGAAAATCAGGGCAGCATTCCGATCATCTTCTGCCTGGCCTGTGATAATGGAAATCTCGTTTTCGTCAACAATGACAAGGCCGGTGTCACCTACACACAGGAATTGCAGCAGCAGCTTTCCGCCCTGTCCGGAAGTGACAGCCTGATCGTCAAAGCCAGCCAGCAACGCCCCGCCAGCAACCATTTTCGCAATAACTGGAAAAACAGGCCCAGAACCGAATAATACGAGTCGTGGTATATTTTTTAACAACGAAAAACACTAACGACCCGAAAAAATTTCATGGGATGATAAACACAATCCCACAAGCAAAGCCATTCCCATGAAATTTTTTCGGGGCGTTTCGTGCTTTTCGTTGTTAAAAAAAATCTTCTGTTACTCCGTACCCTGTCTCCTGAAATCTCATGAAAATTCAAGTACCCATAATCAAACATGTTGACCTTGTTATCGTTGGCGGCAGCAGTGCTGCGATCGACACAGCAGTCCAATTGAAAAACAAGGGGTATTCCGTTTTTTTGGTCACGCCGTATACCTATCTGGGCGAAGACCTCTGTGCCGGACTGAACCTTCACGATACCCCGCCGGCACTTGGCCTGGGAGACCACCCGCGCCCTGCCGCTATCAAACGCCTGCTCGAACAAAAAATGCTCGATGCCAATATCGATTTCCTGTTTCAGAGCAACCCCATCCGGCTCGTCCATGGAAAACACCAGGAACTGGCCGGCCTGCTCATCGGCAACCGAAGTGGATTCCAGATTATCGCAGCAAAAGCCATCCTCGATGCCAGTGAACGCTGCCTGATTGCCGGCATGGCAGGACTGCCCAGAAAACCTTTCCGCCCAGGGAAGCGCAGTGTACAGCGCATTCTCATGGGGGAATTCATGAGTCCCCGCCAAGGTCTCCAGATCATTCCGCTTCCCTGTCATTATCAATACGATGATAAAAGTTATCAGCTTTTCATGGCCTCGATGGAATTCGAATTTCCGGACAGCACGGCAAAGACTTTGTCAGCGATCGAAGTTAGCATGCGCAAAGCAACCTGGCAACCGCAACTGGTGGCTGGTGCCGATCAATGCTTGTATCAACTCAACGACGGCATCAGCATCAGCTATATTCCAGGTCCGCAATCCCCCTTCTTCTTCGCCGGCAGACAAAGCCCCGCGGAGATCACCGAATGCCTGAAAGCTCTGCCCGCACCCGAACCCGCCAGCATACAGGATCAGGATCAATCCGCTTTGCCAGAGGCAGTTCAGGTGATACGCAAAGATGCCGGATTCCGTTTCCGCAAGGAACCCACCCTCGAATGGGAACTCAATTCCCTGCCCTTGCTCGAACGCTGTCAGGTACTTATTGCGGGTGGCGGCACCGGCGGCGCGCCTGCGGCAATTGCCGCCGGCAGAGCAGGCGCAAGCACCCTCTGCCTGGAAAATACCAGTGCCCTTGGCGGACTGTGTACGATGGGGCGAATCGGCTCATACTGGTTTGGAAACCGCGTTGGCTTCTGTGACGAACTGGACAAAGGCATCACGGCTATGGCGGAAAACCCGAAATATCCGGCAGAACATGCAAAAAAAGATTCTGAATGGAAGCGTCACTGGCTTTTGTGCGAAGGCGACAAAGCCGGCGTCGAATTCCGTTTTCAACACACCATTCTGGCTGCTGCCGTGATGGGAAATACCGTTTGCGGTGCTCTGGTAAGTGGTCCCTGGGGTTGTGGTGTCATCCTGTCTGATGTCGCTGTGGATGCCACCGGCAATGCCGATCTGGCCATTGCAGCGGGCGCCGAAATAGCGGCGGAGACCTTTGAGCCTGCCATTCAGGGCGCCGGGCTGCCACCGGTCATTCCGGGAAACGATTACAGCAATACCGATTATAATTTCATTCAGGATGAGGATGTCTTTGACAGCACCCGGGCCTTTGTTCAGGCGCATCATAAATTCGCTGACAAGTTTGATGTTGCGCAAATCCTCGACACCCGTGAACGACGCCGTATTGTCGGCGACCTGACCCTGCAACCACAGGATTTCTACGCCGAAAGATGCTATCAGGATACCATCACCATCGCCCGCAGCAATTTCGATACACACGGCTTCATCATCTCTCCAATGTTCATGCTGCAGCCGCCCACAGAAGACCCGCATTTTGCAAAGGTGCCCTTCCGGGCGCTGCTGCCGGTTGGCCTGGAAGGCATTCTGGTCACCGGCCTGGCTGTCAGCGCACACCGGGATTGTCTGCCCCTGATCCGCATGCAGCCCGATGTCCACAACCAGGGCTATGCCGCTGGGAAAGCCGCAGCCGAAGCCGCCCTGAAAAAACAAAGCCTGCGCGGACTTAACCTGCGCGATATCCAAAAACACCTCGTCGAAAAAAAGATTCTCCCGCCGGAAATTTTATCGGAAGAGGACAGCCTCCCCGGCCCCAACGAAGATGCGCCCTATGCCGAGCTGGCCGCCATCTTCCTGAACCCGGAAGAAGCCCTGCCAAAACTGCAGAAAAAATTTGCCGAAAAAAAGGATCTCTGGCAGGCACAGATACTGGCCTTCCTTGGGGATGATTCCGGACGGGATATTCTGGTCAACAGCATTTCCAATCAGCATTGGGATGAAGGATGGAACTACCGCGGCATGGGACAATTTGGAGCTTGTGTCAGCCCGCTGGATTGCCAGCTGATCGCTCTGGCCAACCTCGGCAATGCCGAAATCGTCTTCCTGAAAAAACTGGACGAACTCAAACCCGAAGATGCTTTTTC
>JAQVUB010000115.1:0-3201 GCA_028699735.1 Lentisphaeria bacterium
GATGGCGAAGAGGATGCTGTAGGTCACACTGCGGTCAGACACCCGAAAGGGTCGGCGGAAAAAAAGTGCCGGGAACCAGCCGGCAAAGACCATGATCGGAATATGCGGCAAGTCCGCCAGCAGAGCCAGAAAGCAGGCTGCGCTGATTAGCATCAGACCGCCCAGCAATTTGATACTCAAACCCGGTATCGGCGAGTCGTGTCTTTCATCCGTCATAAGTAATCATTCACTCTTTTTGAGGAAAAAGATTTTTCGTTCCCTGCACCCGGGAGCGTTCCGGCGTGGGAGAGCAAACAGAAATCACAACCGGGCCGGTTGCGCCACTTTTTAAACCTGCACCCTGCACCCGGGAGCGTTCCGGCGTGGGAGAGCAAACAGAAATCACAACCGGGCCGGTTGCGCCACTTTTTAAACCTGCACCCTGCACCCGGGAGCGTTCCGGCGTGGGAGAGCAAACAGAAACCACAACCGGGCCGGTTGCGCCACTTTTAAAACCTGCACCCTGCACCCTGCACCCTGTCCCCTGCCCCCTGTCCCCTGCCCCCTGCACCCTTTCACAAGCTCACCACCCTTCCTGCCATGATATCATCGGCGGTCAAAACCGTCGTATTCTCCGGCACCGGCCAGCCGTCGCCGATCAGCAGCAGCTTGACGCTTACCCCGCGCTCCTGCAGCTTTGCCACAAAATCCCGGCGTTCCTGGTCATAGCCCAGCAGGATGACGATGGCATTGCCCAGCCCCCCGATTTCCTCAAAGACTTCCTCTTTAAGCTCCTGCAGCGACGGGCTTGGCTCCGGCTCGATTTCGGACAAAATATCCAGCAGGGTTTTGAGAGTAGCGACCTGCCTCCCCGCCTGCAAATGGCGCACATCCTTACCGGCCGCAAACAAATCAATCAGGCATTCACCCTTGAGCAGGAACTCCGCAATAGCCGCTGCCAGCGAAAGCGCCGCTTCCAGTTCAGGAACCGTGCCATCCGGCCAAAGCATGCCCTTCCCCTTGAAAAAATCCAGAATCTGCTTTGTTGCGCGAAACAGAGAGGGCCTGCGTTTCGGACGCCGCAGGCAGGTGTCAACGATCAGTGCCGTGCGGCTCAGATATTCATCCTGAAACTCCCGGACAACCAGATCGCCGCGACGGGCACTGCTGCGCCAGTGAATATGCCGAGGATTGTCACCTTCGCGGTAATCCCGACAACCCTGGAATTCCATCGCTTCGCTGACTTTCATCACCCGTTCCAGACCGGATTTCTGCAACTTCACCCCCGCTGGCAGACGCAGTTCCCGCAGACTGTGACAGGGGGGATGCACGATCAGGTATTCGGAAGATTTGCGGATGCTCGAATGCCGGCAGATCGAAAAAGGAAAACCGGACATTGCACTGAGCTGTCCGAGAAAATATTTGCCGCGCTGTTTTGCCAGAAAACTTCCCGAGATGATATGACTTTCCCCCGCGTTGAGCATCTTGAGTGCGGGGGCTTTCAGGCAGCGGAACCAATGCACACCCAGCCCGGCATCCAGCTCCAGCGAAAGCGCAGGCAGTCTCCGGCAATTCTCCAGATGGTACTCAATTTGGAATGGCTGTCCAACACAAACGCGCTCCGGCAAAATCCGTTTGATTTTCAGACGCGGCCAGAAGATGCAACCGAGGATAAAATCGGTCAGCAGCAAGGCCAGCATGACCAGCACCAGCATGCGCACACGTGCTTCCGGCTGCAAAATACTATGCAGCAAAAAAAGGTTAGCGACCGGAAGCATCAGCAAGGCAGGCAGACTGAACAGACGCGTCCCCCAACCCAGCAGCCACCAGAAGGTCGCCAGCGCCGGAGAACGGTACCGGCGCCCCGCAGGACGCCGCGGATAACACCTCGGCCCATCCAGATACCAGCTCATCCCGCGCTGATAAACACGGGTGATCACAAAGAAACAGCTCATAAAAAATTTCGTGCTACTATGGCTCAACTTCTTGTTTTTCGAAGAAGGTTTTTGGACGATTGACGAGGGACGATTGACGAGGGACGATTGACGAGGGACCTTATGGACCCTATTGACCTTATGGACCTTATGGACGAGGACGATGGACGATGGACTTTGATGGACAGCCTGACAGCTGATCACTATGGGTTCTGGGCGCCAGCACACCCCAAGCTTTTTCGTGCCTTTCGTTGTAAAAAAACTGCCCCCTGCCCCCTGCCCCCTGCACCCTGCCCCCTGCCCCCTGCCCCCTGCACCCTGCACCCTGCCCCCTGCACCCTGCACCCTTACCTCGGCACCGAGAGATTTTTCAGCAGTTCCTGGACGATCGATCCCCCGGTAGCACCTGCGTATTTGGCCTGATTCTGAAGAACCAGGCGATGGGCGAGAACCGGCACAGCGAGTTTTTTGACATCGTCGGCGAGGACATATTCACGGCCTTCCAGAAAAGCCGACGCCTGCGCGCAACGGCTCAGAGTCAAGCCTGCACGAGGACTGCCGCCCAGGGCAATCCGCGGATCATTCCGGGTGGCGGCAACCAGTTTCAGAATATAGCCCGCGATGCTTTTATCCATGCGAACAGCCCGCACCTGCTTTTGCAATTCGACAACTTCGCTGCAATCCAGGATCGGATGCAAATCGCGTGCCGGATCGCTGTGCAAGCGATCCAGCAGCAGGTTGAGTTCGGCAGATTCATCCGGATAACCCAAAATCAGCTGTATGGCAAAGCGATCCAATTGTGCTTCCGGCAAAGAGTAGGTTCCCTGATATTCAACCGGATTTTCGGTCGCCAGGACAATAAACGGGCTGGGAAGGTAATAGGTCGTACCATCCGCCGAAATCTGACGCTCGCTCATCGCCTCCAGCAAGGCCGATTGCGTGCGCGGACTGGCGCGGTTGATCTCGTCCGCCAAAACAATATTGGCAAAAATCGGGCCTTTGCGAAAGCGCAATTCACCATCCTTGGGATTGTAGACTGCGCTGCCGATGATATCGGTCGGCAGCAAATCCGGCGTGAACTGTATGCGCCGGAAACTCGCATTCAGGGATGCCGCCAGCGACTTCGCCAGCGTCGTTTTGCCGACGCCGGGCACATCATGCAGAAGCACACTGCCTTCCGCTGCCAGAGCAATCAGCAGCAGGTCGATGACCTCCTCCTTCCCACGGATGATCTCATTGAGCACATCCCGCAACCGGGCAATTTTTTCCAGCATGCAGCAACTCCCTT
>JAQVUB010000115.1:3301-7455 GCA_028699735.1 Lentisphaeria bacterium
AGAAGCACACTGCCTTCCGCTGCCAGAGCAATCAGCAGCAGGTCGATGACCTCCTCCTTCCCACGGATGATCTCATTGAGCACATCCCGCAACCGGGCAATTTTTTCCAGCATGCAGCAACTCCCTTCCAATGAACCATGAAGTTGTTTTTAATATAACCCGCTGCAATGTCATGCGTCAGAAAAGCGGGGAACAGAGATTTTTTTTGAACAACGAAATGCTCAAACGCACCCGAAAAAATTTCATGGAGAGTACGATGCATGCTAGCAGTCAACACCACTTCCATGAAATTTTTTCGGGTCGTTTGTGTCTTTCGTTGTTCAAAAAGAATTCCTCCGTTACCCAGGTTCATCTAACTCAGAACTTTAATCCTGGATTTCCTGGTGCTTCCAGTCAGTCATTTGGCGCGTTGCAAAATCCAGATTTGCGCCGATGACGACCGTACGTTTGCCAGTATGCAGATATTTGTGGAAATACTCTTTGTGCATAATCTGGTCAAAGGCAATTTCAGCGGATTGATTGAGTTTGAATTCAAAGAGGTAAACCCAGTCCCCGCAAGCGGCAATTGCGTCAATGCGCCCGTCCGAGGTCTGCGATTCCGCCTCGATATGAATCCCCAGCAGAAGGAAGAGCAGAAAGATAATCGTCTGATAATATTTCTCTTCGGAGAGCTGGATCCCATACGGGATTTTTTTCAGGAAAGATTTCAGGTCATTCATGAAGCCATCGACATTGCCATTGCGGACATGCCGGGCCAGCGAGACCCCGACCATCGCCAGATCGTTCCTCGAAATCGAGGTATAAGCATTCAGCAGATATGTATCGAAGGCTGAGCGGACTTCAACATTCGGAAAGCCCAGCCGATAAAAAGTCGTATCAAAATCCTGAAAAGAATCCTTGATCGTCAGATAGCCGGTCTGCACCAGCAGCGACAAAGGATCGATCCGATCAATTTCAAAGGCCTTGAATGCCAAGCTGTTGACGGGACGGGACAGGATGTCCTCAAAATCAAAATGGGTCTTTTTGATCTCCTCAATCAGAAAAGACGGAGTTCCCGTATCGAACCAGTAATTGTTGAACTTAAAACGTTTCGAAAAGAAATTTGCAACCGACACCGGATTGTAAACCGACTGCGAATTTTCCTCGAAACGATATCCGTCATACCACGCTTTGATGTCCTGCAGCAACTGTTCCCGGGGTACTTTCAAGGTTTGTACTGCCTGCTCGATATATTCGGCAAAATTCTTCTCGAATTCCTCTTGGGTATAGCCGAGCATGGTTGCGTAGTCATAATCCATGGAAATGTCATTCAGATTGTTCAAATCGGAAAATATCGAAACATGAGAAAATTTGCTGACGCCGGTGACAAAGACAAAGCGCTCGCTTGATTCAAAGGCCTTGATGACCGAATAAAACACTTTCAGCTTGTCCAAAATCGCCTGTGCGCAAGGCTTCCCGACATTGTTCAGAATCGGCTTGTCGTATTCGTCAACCAGAATCACCACATTCCCTTTGGCAGATATTTTCGTGATCAATTCACGAAACATGCCATCCGGGCTGCTGCTTTCCAGCGAAAGATCGTGTTTTGCAGCGCACTCCGCCACGAGACCGCACAGGCTCTCCTCCATCTTTTCAGGCGTTGAAAAATCCCAGCCATTGAGGTCTAAATGAATGACCGGATATTCCTGCCAGTCGTAAGATGTTTTAGCAATCGCAAGACCTTCGAATAATTTCTTTTTGCCCTCGAACAAGGCTTTCAACGTCGAGATCGTCAGTGATTTGCCGAAGCGTCGCGGGCGGGACAGAAAATAGATACCGGAAGCGGGACGCACCAGCTTCCAAAGATATGCCGTCTTATCCACATAGAGATAATCACCCTCGATCAACTTTTCAAATGTATAGACGCTGCTGGTCAAATCTTTCATAACGCTTTGCCTCCAAACATAAGATACTACCACATAAGCGGTTTTTAAAATCAACCCCTGAATATGTCAGAACCCGCAGAACAGTCCCTGTAATGCGTCAAAAGCCACTTCCATGAATTTTTTTCAGGCTACTATCCCTCAAAATCTTGTTTTTCCTGAAAGATTTTTTTTGCAATGGAAACAGACTGGACACGGACTAAACACGGACGGGACACGGACTAAACACAGACAAATACGGGAACGGGGATATCCCATAAAATCCATAAAAACAACAGTCAAATTCATCCTTGCACAGGCCGTCCGTGTCTCGTCCGTGTCCCGTCCGTGTCCCGTCCGTGTCCCGTCCGTGTCCTGAAACTTAGGTTGTGGGCGCCAGCCCACCCCAAGTCTTTTCGTGCTTTTCGTTGTTCAAAAAGAGTTCCTCCGTTACCAGCTTTACTGACGTATTACCAGTCCCTTTGGCCATCCCCCCAAAAAGCAACAGCCCGCGGTAGGGTTACCGCGGGCTGCTGGGTTATGGGGATTTGACTCCCGGTTTATTCGTTTTCTTTGGGTGTCACCACCGGCAGTTCGAAGGTTTCGGTGACCTCGATCCAGTAGCCATTGCCGATGCTCAGGTGGTATGCGGTTCCATCCTGGGCGAGGCCATAGCCCGGATTGCCCTGGTTGTCAATGACAAACTTGTAGATCTGCAGGCCGGCCGCATCATTCTCCGGCTTGACGATCTTCTTCAGAACACCGGGATAATCCGTATCGTTGTAGGTCGCCTTGAAGTCCTCGATGTCATAGATCGGCCCGCAGATATTCCAGCCGGCATTCAGCGGAATGCTCGTGCCCAGATTACCATACAGGTTAATCAGAGAAGTCGCCTTCTTCGGAATGTACATCCAGTAGCCCCGTCCGGCGACCATATGCGTGGCCGGAACGTATTTGCCGCCTTCGTACATCCAGACAATACCGCGATACAGCTTCTGCCCATTCTGAGTGAACAACTCTTCGATGGCATTGTTCAGCGGCGTGAGCTTCAGCGAAACCAACTGCCAGCCCGGCTTCCAGGTACCAGCATTGGTCACACCAAAGTCAAAGACCTGGAACTCATCGGGAGCCCCGATGCTGACCCGGAACACTGCAAAGGCCTGACCGCTCGAATCCGTCTGCAGATCCTTCAGGGCAATCTCATCCAGAATGATTTCGCCAAGTACATTGCCGGCGGAAACCATCTGCTGCGTACCCGGGATGGCTTCAAAGACCCCGTCAACGCGTTTGCGCATCTGGGTGATGCTGATGCCATCCACCATGTCTTCCGGCAGACTGCTGACCTGCCAGCTGAGCCGGCATTCCGCAATGCTGTCCTGCAGCGGATCGCCCATTTCGACAACCACAAACCAGCTCGAGGCCTTGCCATAGGGCCGGTAATCGATGCTCAAGTTGGTATGCGCATTATCAAAGCCAGCCGAGTAACTGCGTCCTTCGCCCAGAGGCATAACCATCGTTCCGCCGCCCGGTGCCGGCACCGTAAGAGCCGGTATTGCGGCATCCAGGCTGGCATCAAAGCCATGTGTGGCAAGATCATGCCAGCCCAGGGCGACGATCTGATCATCGGCAAAGCCGATCTGGCCGCGGTATTCCTTGTTGACGACCAGTTCCATGTTCCAGGAACGGCCCAGTTCCGAGCCGATGGTGACCACATTGCTGGCCACCGGCATCTCGCTGTAGCCGTACTCATCCCGCGCGTACACTTCACAGTGCCAGCGTTCGCCAGGATTCGTATAAGCACTCGGGATGATCCAAGGATCTTCGCCGGCCAGATTGTTCTTGGCCATGCTCAGATTGTAGCGTACCGTCTCCCACGGATTGACATCACCAGCATTGCCGAAGGGAACCACAACCCCATCCCGGAACCACACATAGAAGTAGCTGATTTCAGAACCGGATTCCGATAGGCTCTCCTCGGTGATCTCGCACACCAGATCTTGCGTGGTCATCGGAGCGGCCGGTGTCAGTTCGATTTCCGGCGCTGTCGGGCCATAGGTGCTGTCACTCTCTTCGATGAGCAGGTGCATCGAGTAAGGAGCTTCCATCGCCCACTTGTTCCGGTTGCTCAACTCGACCTTGACGTAGTAGATGCCTGGATCAAGCAACATGTCAAAACGGGCATAGTAAGTGCCACCCATACTGCCGGCAGGAAGCACGGTACCGTAATCATCGACCCAGTGCAGCTTGTTCCCA
>JAQVUB010000116.1 GCA_028699735.1 Lentisphaeria bacterium
TTCATCACATCAAAACCCTAAAAAAATTCTCAAAAATGAGAAAGTATCTCATGGATAGAAACTTGCGTGTCCTGTTTCAAAAAATCTTTCTCAAAAAAAGAGAATTGGGGCGATAGTAGTACGAAAACAATTCATGGACATGAGCGATGACTGCTTTCCATGCGTCCTACCTTCCATGATTTTTTTTGTGACTTTTCGTGCTTTTCGTGGTTAAAAAAACGGCCACTGTCAGCCAGGTTCACTCTGACGCATCGGGCTTTTACGAGATGAACTGGCTGACAAACTTGAGGTATCCCTGTCGTCCATGGCGGCGGGTCCATTTCTGGAGGGAATTGACAAGTCGTTTCAGGCAGGCGATGATTTCGGCCGGGGTTCTAGCAGTGGGGGAGGGAACCTCTCCGTTGCCGCTGGTAAAAAGATCGTCATTTCGCCCCAGGTGCCAATCGCAGAATTTTTTGATTTCTGTGAACATAATCTGTTCTTTTTCATCCAGTTTATGTGGTTTTGGCGGGCGATTGAGGACTTCTGCGGAGTAGCACTCGATCAGGGCTTCATAGGCCCGCTGAACGGTATAATCGGTGATGTCGGGGTAAATCCCGAATCCCGTCTTCACCGCGAACTCGATATTATGCAGGACATCCATGTATTCGTTTTCAATTCTCATGATCTTCTCCTGCTAATCTTTTACCATTGTGCGAGGTGCTGCCCGAAATTTTTGCTGTCTTCGAGTGTTTTCGTATCGTTTTTTAGGCGGCTGCTGTCTTCGGGGCAGAGGGGTTTGAGGAAGCTGGTATAGGGAGTTTTCAGGAATCTTGCCAGGCTGATGAAGAAATGGTCACTGGCCTCGAGACCTCCTGCCAGACTGCCGCCGGCGCTTGCCAGAATGGCCATTTTAACTTTTGGAATCATCGAGGTATTGGTTTTGGCGTCAAAGAGGCAGAACATGCGGTCAAGAAACATCTTGATCTGAGCATTGGGATGGAAAAAATAGACAGGAAATGCGAAGACGAGCACATCGTAATTCGGCACACTTTCGACCAGCTTCGCCAGATCATCGCCGAGTACGCATTTTCCGCGGTTGGCGGGTTGCTGGCAGCCCATGCATGCTGAACAACCTGGATGACTGAGTTTGAGATTTGCCAGGCTGGCCAGATCAATCGTGCCGCCTGCAGCGCGCACGCCATTGGCCAGTGCCTCCGCAAGAATCGCGGTATTGCCATGCACACGCGGACTCCCATTTACCAGAAGAATTTTATTCATTGCAGACTCCTTTTTGCCGGTTGAAATACAGCGGAAACGGATATGCTCGTAATATAATCGCAGACCGTGTGAACTTATAAAAAGTTCGTGCTTTTTCGTGTCTTTCGTTGTTAAAAAAGCTATTTTTTCAGGTCGGCGAGACTATTTTCGTCGACTTTGATGCGCAGTTTGAGGTATGGGCCCTGTCCTTTGTTGCTGCCGCCAGTCAGGTCGGAATCGAAGGAGTCGAAAGAATATCCGGTTGACAGCCAGAGGTTTTTGACGACCCTGACGCCGAATTCGACGAATCCGCCATGCGAGATGGCCTGCACGGTATGGGCATTGAGCATGCGGTATCCGATGCTGGCGTCGAAGCGTTCGGAGAGATCATAGGAGAGGCGGGTGCTGATCAGGTCGGTATAGGTCTGTTCGCCATAGTCGCTGACCAGCTTGCCGGCGTATTTGGCGGCCATCTGGAGGCGTTTGCTGAACTGGTAGATCATTTCCAGGGAGGCGATATAGCTGTCGGCGTCCATACCGATATTGGATGTGTTATCGGTTTCATGTTTGTATTCGAATTTCTGCAGCAGGTTCAGGCGGTCGTTGGCGATCGGGCGATAGGAGAAGCCGGCCAGAAGCCGTGAAACCGTGCGGCTGCCCTGATCGTCAAATTCATCCCGGAAGTAGCGGGCCCGGCTGAGGAAAGAGAGTTCCCTGCTGAGCTTGCTGGCCAGACCCAACTCTGCCAGGTGGGATGTCGAATCACTGGCATCGCGGTATTCCAGGCGGGAAGTGATTTTCAGCGTGTCACTGGGCAGATATTCCGCCGCAGTGGCGATCGCAAAGGCATCCGGGCGGTTACGACGCTCTGCACCGCGTGTGGTTTTCTGGTTTTCGATGCTCAGGTTCCCGGAGAGGGTATCGGTCAGGCGGAAGGTATTCCGCAGTCCGATGCTTTGCTGCAGGCCTTCTCCATCCATGCCGTCGGCCATGCGGTATTCCTGGAAGCCGACGGTGTTTTTGCTGATATCTGCTTCCATTCCGAACAGGGTGTTCAGTTCGCTGCGTTCGGTGTATTTGGCGCGTTCCTCCTTGATGAACAGGCGTCCTTTGCCAGGTATGCGCAGTTGCAGGCCGACCTGGCTGAGGCTGGTCTGCGTATCCTGTAATTCCTGCGTATGGCTCAGCGTCAGCGAGAGGTTTTTCCAGATCTGCGTTTCGCTCGAAAGAGTCACTGCCAGGGAGTCTTCGAGGGTCTCGTCATTGATATCAAACGAGGAACGCCCCAGGGATTGGAACGGGCGCAGAACCGTCACCGGTATCGGCTTGTCACTCGAATTTTCATGGCTGACCTGCAACGCGATTTTGCTCTTCTGGAACTGTTTTTCGAGTTTCAGTTTAGCCAGGAACTGAGTGTTGTCGTAGAAACGGTCATGCGTATCGATGACTTGCCCGAAAAGGCTGGTTTTGGCGTCAAACTTGTATTCCAGGTCGAGTGCTGTTTCACGGCGTCCGCGTTGTGCATCGGTGGCGGAGAGGTTCTGGAAGTCTTCGCCGATATCGCGGTGATAAGCGTGCAGTTTGAGGTTTTCCAGTGGTTTGCTTTCGAATTCGATGGCCCAGGCCTGATCGCTGGCCGCCTCGAGGCGCTGATTCGTGTCAAACAGGGAGTCACTCTGTGCGATTTCGGCTTTCAGGGTGCTGTTGGCCGGCAGGCGCAGGGTGAGATCGGTGCCGAACAGGGTCTCATCGTGGATCGGATTCTCCTCGACGATTCCGGTGAGACCCAGATCCAGGTTTTTTGTCAGTTTGAGGACGGCGCGGGTACCGTAGTTGAATTGTTTTTCGTCGCCGGATTCACATTCATAGGTGACTGACAGATAGATCGGATTCATATTTTCATCCGAGCTGGGTACCGGTGCCTTGAACAGGATCGAGCCACTCTCGTAATCCATCTCATAATCCTTGCCGCGGGATTTGCTTTCGCTGGACAGGATCTGCCCCGGGCGCTGGCGGTCACGCACTTCGAGGACAACCCGTTCGCTGCCGTCGATGACGCGGTCATGCGTCAGGAAGTAGTATCCCGAGATGCCGCGTCCGGCGATGACATCGACGACCTGGATCTGGTCGGAGTGTGCGATAAAGCTGCTGACCTTGAGGCGTTCGGTATTCAGGTCGGCCTTGAGTCCGGTGAAGGTACGCGTGTATTTGCTCAGGGTGGTGTCTTTGAAGTCGGTATGGAAATCTCCATAGAGCAGGCGGGACTTACCGTGATCCAGGCGCAGGTAGAGTTTGTCGCGGGATTTGGCATCAAACCCGCCCCGGCTTTCATCGCCGTAGATCGGATACTTGTCCTCCGAATCCGGATCGGTCGTATTTTCACGGAAGAAGTCATCGCGTTCCGGCTGATGCGAATCATAGGCGGCCGTCAGCAGCAGGTTTTCGCTGATTTTTCCTTTGGCGAAGAAGGCGCCCCGGAATCCCGCATAGGAGCCTTTTTGGGCCCAGTCATTGCTGCTGTGGGTCATGCCGGAGAAATCGTCGCCGCTGCCGCGTCCGATGGTCAGTTCGCCGACGCCCAGCAGCAGGAAATCGCGCAGGTGTGGTGCGAAGAAGACTTCCAGCTTTTCGCTGACGGTATCGAAGGTGGCGTGAATGCTTGCCTGGCCGCTTTCGCGCGGAGCCCGGATTCGGAAGCTGGTCATTCCATTGCGGTAGGGCAGCTGATGCCCGGCGCTGGCGGGATCGAGGTCCTCTTCGATGATTTCGCCGGCGGACAGTTCGATGTTCATCAGGCCGTCGTAGCGGATCGGCAGTTTATCCCGGTCATAGACCGCGATGCGCACCTTGAGTTCGGACTGCCCATCGGCGGCGAGTTCCTTCTGTTCGGGGGTGATCAGGATCAGGTCCGGCGCACCAGGGCAGCGGACGCTGATCGCTTTCTGCCCGCGCACATTGCCGAAGGTGTCCCGCATTTCGACTTCAAGCAGATTTTTGCTGCCGGATTTGAGGGGGACATTGATGTATTCATGCAGTGCGATCCGCTTGCCGGGATGGGTCATGCTGCGGCCGATCTGAGTGGATGGAATGACGTCCCCGTTGACTTTCAAGGTCAGCTGCGCACCCTGAGCGGCCTTCAGCATTACATTGACCTGATCCCCGGAGGCAATGCTTCCGTCCGACGGGCTTAGAATGGCCAGCTCGGGCGTCATGCTCTCGAGGCGTTCCTCCCAGGTGAGCTCGGGCGGGATTGGTTCAACCACGGCTTTTTCGGCTGGCTTTGCGGTTTTGCTTGCTTTTTCTTTATCTGGCGGGGCTTCTTTGAGAGCGAAATTGGCTTTGTAGAGTCCGCCGGGCTGATGGATATCGACGAACTGGGAGTTGCTGCTGCCCATGAAGCGGTTGCTGGTGGGCAGGGCTTTTGCTGAGTTGATGTCGAGTCTGAGGACATGGGTTCCGGGGCTGACATCCGGCATCGAGTATTTTCCGTTGGCATCGGTGATTACCCAGCGTCCGTCTTCCATGAAGATGGTCATATCCGGCACGCCTTCTTCGCCTTCATCCTGGATTCCATTGCGGTTGCGGTCGACAAAGACTTTGCCGATAATCGTTGACTGTCCGGTGAAGACTCCCTCATTGATAATCAGCTTGTGGCGTGCGATCGAAGAGCTGATGCTGCCGGTGCTGGAGTTGCCGCGGACAAAGGCCGCGTTGGTGACTTCATGGCGGCGGACATTGCCACCAACCTGTACACGGTAGCGCAACTCGAGCTGATCGCCAGCTTCCAGATTGCCCAGCTGCCAGATCAGAGTCTGCTCCTGCTCCACGGCCGGCTCCTCGATTTTCCGTCCGTTCAGGCGGCTGGTCTTCTTCAGATAGAGCAGGCCGATCGGGAGCTTGTCGACGACTTCCACACTGGCTGCCGGACCGCCGCTGTTGCTGATTTTCAGCAGATATTCAACGGTATCACCGATGCTTGCGGAAATCCGGCTGGATTCCTTGGTGATGCTCAATTGGGAGGCCGGTGGGTCCAGCGGCAGATCGATGGCCAGAGATGCCTCGCTCATGGTGAATTCCTCACCCCGGCTGCCCTGCTGAACGCTACCTTGTTGTGCCGGATTTTTGCTGGCATAGGTATAGCCGCTCGAACCGGTTTCCACCCAGAGGCGGTAGCTGCCTTCTGACAGCACGGGCCATTCGTATTCGCCCTTGCTGTTGGTGGTTAAGGGATTCAGCTGGATGGCGCCGGGCTGTGTCGCCGGATCGGGCAGCTCCGCCTTGTCATCTGGTGCAGGCAGGTAGCCCGGTGCCGGCAAAGCAGCAGTTCCCTTCAGCAGCCAGACCTTGACCGATGCCAGGCTTTTGCCGGTGACTGAATCATAGACGCGCCCCTTCAGTCCGCGGACTTCTTCGCTGATCAGAGTCTGCACGGCATTCGACAAAAGCACCGGCACGGTCGCGGCGCGGATGCCGGCCTGATTGACAAGACTCTGCCCGACCGCAGCTTCCGTGTCAACAGTGACCAGGAAGCGGAGTTCGCCGCTACCGCCGGGCGGCAGATCCGGCAGCGCACAAAGCAGCTGTCCGGCAGTGAAGCTCACCGGCAAGCTTGCCGAACCCGGTACGTAACTTGTTCCGGACGGTAGCGTGTCGCTCAGCTCGATGCCGGTGGCAGTCAGTGGCCCGATATTGCGATAGTTCAACGTATATTGTATCTGTCCGCCGGGAACCACGGTCGTGGCGGGCTGGGCAGTTTTGTTCAATTCCAGAATTACGCCGGATGCGACGATGGTGGAGATCGTGGCCTTCTCTTCGCCGGCCAGATTGTCGGCTTTCAGGGTTGCGGTATTGGGTATTATAGAGCCTGAGCCGATAGCGGCCGGGTCTGCTGCGGGATAATCTTCGGGACGACGCACCAGGGTGCTGATTGTGACCTGCCCGCTTTGGCCGGGCGCGAGATCTCCCAGGTTCCAGCGCACGCTGCCGCCGGCACGGTTGGCAATGAAGGTGCCATTGGCGGAGGCTGACTGGAAGATGATAAAATTGGAAAGTTGATCGGTAAGCACGGTGTTGATAGCCGTGACATCGCCGGAATTGCGATATTCGATGGTATAGAGCAGTTCTTCACCCATGTAGACCGGACTCGAATTTTCCAGCCGGGTGATCTGCAGGATCGGCGCTCCTGCGAGGAAAACGGAGGCGCTGGCAGTGACTCTGCCGTCTACCGTGCCGGTTTCATTGCTGTAGGTGACGACAACCGTATTTTTGATTTCCTGGCCGGGAACGGCCGGAGCAGCCGGAAGCGGCAGAATCTGCCAGAACAAAAGGAGAGCGCTCAGCCAGACCGCAGCCTGGCTGAAAAGCCCCTTCCTTTTGATTGAACAGATTCTGTCGTTCATTGTTTTTCTAACCAAGGAACACGGACGGAACACGGACGGAACACGGACGGAAAACAGACGAGTCTTAACCCCGAAGGGGCGTGACATACCAGCCCAGGGCAACGCCCTGGGTCGGAGATCACCCTAAAAGCAAAAACCCTGAAAGGGCGTGACATAAAGAACTTCCATGAAGAAGTTGACAAGATTTTTAAGGCAGTAAGGCGAAGACAACGGCAAAAAGTACTTTCTGGATTTAACACAACTATGTCACGCCCTTTCAGGGTTTTGCTCATGGGGGGAATCCTGAACCCAGGGCGTTGCCCTGGGCTGGTATGTCACGCCCCTTCGGGGTTAAGACTCGTTCGTGTTTAGTTTGTGTTCCGTCCGTATTCCGTTCGTTTCAATTGCAAAAAAATCTTTCACCAAAAACAAGATTATGGATGATAGAAGTACGGAAAATTTTAAAAGGGTTGCTGTGGCGAACCGTGTTGCCGGGTGGTTTCCCGGCAGCACGGACGCTGCCACGTTATCAGTCGATGGTGACCTTGAACTGGAGCACCAGGGTACCGGTAGCACCCAGCGCAGAGCCATTCGTTACAACGGCTGTCGAGCCGGCATCATAGTGGGCTCCGTCTGCATCCGTGGCATCCGTACGGGAAACCAGATTCGCCAGTGTGCTGCCGGTCATGATGGATCCTGCGACGTAGGTGGTGAACTGCGGAATCATGTCGGAGATGATGATGGAGGTTCCGGTGCCGGTGCCGATGTTGGTGGCGGTGACCGTATAGGTCAGTTCTGTGCCCGGAGGCTGATTGCCTTCCGGAGAGACCGTC